>JAYVRC010000138.1:0-2553 GCA_043776615.1 Sphingobacteriia bacterium | reverse complement strand
TTGCTTTTACATCTGGAGGGGAGAAATTTAAAGCTCCTGCACAGCGAATGGTTGACTTTTGTAATAATAAAACTTCAATTAATTTGCCAAATTGCAGTTATTTACCTGGTGTAAACTCTGTATCGCTAAAAGAAGTACTCCCTCCATTTATTTATACAAGTTTACAAGGTGGTTTTGATAGTTTTGGAAAAAAAATGAATGGATATTTTACAAATGAAGCAATTATTATAGCAACTGAAAGCAGAACTTCCTCGCCCGTTAGAATTCCTAGAGATACCAATAGTTTAACTCATCCTCAATTAAAAAATTTATACCCATGTGGCGAAGGTGCAGGCTATGCAGGAGGGATTGTAAGTGCTGCAATGGATGGGCAGAAAGTTGCGAGACAAATTTCGCAATTATGCTAAACTATTTGCAATTCTTGATAAGCCAATCTTGCGCAGGCAAATGACCTAAGTCACCTGCTTTTTTGATATCAATACAAGCACTCGATTTTTCACCCATCTTTTGTTTTACCAAACCACGTTGAAACAAACTATTTTGATCATTTGAATTAAAACTTAATACTTTATCAAACATTTTAATTGCTGATTTGTTTTCACCATTTTGGGTTTTAATAATTCCCAGATAATAATAGGCAAATACATAATCCGGATTATTCTCAAGTACTAATTTGAGGTCTTTCTCAGCTCCTTTAAAATCTTTCATCTCAATTTTTATCTTAGAACGGTTATAATATAAAAGCTCATTGCTTTCATCCATTTCTATAACAACATTTAAATCTTCGATTGCTTCTTTGAATTTTTTCATGGCAACATACAGATCTGATCTTAAAATATATACCTCAGTATAATTTTCATCTATTAATAAAGCTTTTCGATAATCTTCCAAAGAACCAGCATAGTCGTTTAAATTTTTCTTTGCTAAAGCACGCATACACAAGGCGTCTGGGTTAAGTCTGTCTAAATCAATCGCTTTATTTAAATCTACTAATGCCAATTGAAAATCATTTTTTTGTATTTGCAACTTTCCCTTTACAACAAAAGCATCGCTGAACATTCCATTTATTTTAATTGCATCATTAATGTCTTTACTTGCATTTGTAAAATCATTTAAATCGAAGTATGCTTTGCTTCTTAATACCAGCGCTTCAAAACATTTATTGTTATATTTTAGAGATGTATTAAAATCTTTGATCGCTTCTTTAGTAGATTTTAAACCTAAATCAGCCTTCCCTTTATATAAATACAAAGTAGATAATAAGTTGTTATCATGAACAAGGGGTATTTCTTTATTTATTTCCCCTAAAACGTATCGATAATCTCTGAAAAACAATCTCCCATCCATTTTTTTAATGAAAGGATTAGTTATTGTTTGAGCAACAAGTTTATTACAAAATGGAAGAAACAATGCACAAACCAATAATTTTTTGATTTGACTATACATAATATATTTAATTAGCCATTTATATATCAATACTTGTATTGTATTTTAATCAGCAGTTGTTAAAAATTGATTATCTAACATATTTGAAGGGGAATTTGAAATTACGGATTTTAATCCAAAAAATATTTTAGAAAGTCAAAAAAAACACTAATTTTAATATCTTATCCCCTTAGTTACTTTTGAGATCAAATAACAACACCTTGTGATGTTAATATATGTATTCTTGCAATTATATTAAATAACGCATAATATGAAATTGAAAATTTCAACTTTAATAATAACTGTTTTATTGATAGCAAATCAAACCATTAGCGCACAAAACATAGTAAAACTCAAAGTAATCATTACCGACCTTCATTTGAACTACACAATAAAAAGCGGAACAGACCCTACCATCAAGATTTTTGATAAGTTTACCAATAAAATATTGAATCCAAAAGATGCCAATAACTTAAATTGCTTACACTTTGAAAATATCAAAACCAAAGACATTGCATTAGATTATGAACTGGTTCCAATAATTTGGGACTTAGCTGGGGGTACTAACTTAAGTTTTAAGATTGAAGGGTTTGAGAAAAATAAAAAAAGAAATGATTGTGAATTTAACGACGGTGGACTCTTTAATAAGGATAATCACCATGATTTTGGTGAATTTGCATTTGATTTAAAAACTATTCCTCCTGGAGTTTTATCGCAAAAATTAACTGGTACCACAAACAATGGCAACTATTCTATTGAATACAAAATAAAATATTCATTACCTAACCCAGATAGTGTTTTGATAAATTTACAAGAGCCAAAATTGTGTAGTAATCAAAAAATTAAATTAACAACTGGTACTTCATTACTACCTAATAACACAGGTGTGCTTTATAAGTGGGAATTTAAACATCCAAAAAAAATAGATTGGGAGCTGTTAACAGTTACTCAGTCTGCTCAATTAGAACTAGGAGCTGAATCAATTTCAAAAGATAGCATTGTCAATAATTTAATTATACCTATTCGTGTTTCACTCCTAACCAAAGATGATATTAGCAAGTCTACAGAAAAAAATATTGAATTTATTCCAGCTGCACCTAATTTAGAAAAATCTTCAATTAAAATAAA
>JAYVRC010000137.1:0-9934 GCA_043776615.1 Sphingobacteriia bacterium | reverse complement strand
TGTCGATCCAAATACTACCTTTGCCGCTCAATAAAAATTAGTATGAAGACGGATAAAAATTCGGTCATAGGTTTTGTGCTGCTTGGAGCATTATTTATTCTTTATTTCTGGTATACAGGACAGCAACAAAATGCTGTTTTAAAATTAAAGCAACACGCGGAAGACTCTTTAGCAAAAGTGGCTGCTGCAAAAATTAAAATACTAGATACTGTTACTGCAAGAATAGATTCTTTAAAAAGAGATACTGCAGTTAGAAAAGCTACTGCAGGTAATTTCACATCAGCTGCTCTAAGTTCAGAACAAACAGTTACCATTGAGAATGAGGTATTTATTGTAACTTTTACAAATAAAGGTGCGCAAATAAAAAGCGTTCAATTTAAAAAATACAAAGACGGAAATGGAAATCCAGTTGTTTTAGCAGATAAGTCTACTATTGGCTATTCAATTAATACTTCACTTGGTCAATCGGCAAGTTCCGAAAGCTTGTTTTTTAATGGTGGCACTATGGAGCGAAAGTCTGATAGCAGCCAAGTTATTCGTTTTTTGTTGGAAGCATCAAATGGTCAAAGGATTGAACATCAATTTACTGTTAAGCCCAATAGCTACATGATTGATTGGAAATTATTGATGAATGGAGCTGATCAATTGTTAACCAACGGTGCATTGAATTTTAATTGGAATGTAGCTACTACACAAATGGAGCGCACTGCTGTGTATGAGCGACAAGTATCTAGTATTTGTTTCTCTGAAGGAAACGCATTTGATTACATTTCTTCAAAGCAAGAACATGTTTTCGAAAAAAATATACAATGGGTTTCTGTAGTTCAACAGTTTTTTAATAGCACGCTAATTGCAGGCAATAGCTTTAATAGTGGATCAATCAAATGGGCACGTAAAACAGATACTACACATGATCTTGCAACTACATCTGCAAGTTTACAAATGAAAGTACCTGCTACTTCATCCATCAGTATACCTTTTCAATTTTTTATTGGTCCGAGTGAATACAGTTTATTAAATAAACAAGCTCCAGAGATGGATAAGATTGTGAATTTAGGTAGAGATATGTACTCTTTTGTTCGTCCAATTAATAAGTACATTGTAATGAAAGTATTCGATTTCTTTGCTGCTTTTGTTGCTAATTATGGATGGGTGGTTTTGCTATTAACATTGTTTATTCGTTTAGTTACAGCCCCACTCACATATAGTAGTTATTTAAGTGGCGCGAAGATGAAAGTAATGCGCCCGGAATTAGACGTGCTTAAGAAAAAGTTTGGAGATGATCAGCAAGGTTTTGCAATGGAACAAATGAAATTGTTCAGAGAGGCAGGAGTAAATCCTCTTGGAGGTTGTATTCCTGCTTTATTACAAATTCCTATTTTCTTTGCGTTGTATAGTTTCTTTAATTCTAATATAGCGCTAAGGGGACAAGAATTTTTATGGAGTAAAGATTTATCTTCTTATGATTCTATTGCTACTTTGCCATTTATGATTCCTGCATTTGGAAACCATATTAGTTTGTTTACTATTACAGCAGTAATTACTAGTTTTTTAATTTCTATTTATAATATGAGTATGACGCCAACACAGGATAATCCTGCGTTAAAATACATGCCATATATTTTTCCTTTCATGCTATTATTTATATTTAATAGTTTACCATCAGCATTAACATGGTACTATACAGTATCTAATATTATTACGTTGGCATTGCAATTTACTATTCAGAATTACATCATTGATCATGATAAAATTTTGGCAAATATTGAACTAAAACGAAAAGCGCCAAAAACCCAAAGTAAATGGCAGCTACGTTATCAACAAATGATGGAAAGCCAGAAAAAAGTGCAAGACTTAAAGAATAAAACAAATAAGAATAAGTAGTTAAATTTAAAACCTTCCAGACTCGGAAGGTTTTTTTTAATTAATTTTATGAATATGAAAAAGTTAAATATCCTATTGATGATTGTATTTGCATCTGTAGAATTAGTTGCGCAAACTCGTGTTGTAGCTGAATGTACAATTAACTATAGTATACAGATGAATGGTGAACAAGCACTCGACAAAGAAACAGATGAGTTATTAAAGTCGAGTAGTAAAACAGTTTTTATTAAAGGAAATGATAGTAGAGTTGACTTAACAAGTACTTCGTTTTTACAAACATTAATTTATGATAAAAGTACTGGTAATGCTGTTATCATGCGAGAACTAGGTGCTAATAAATTCATGACTAAATTGGATAACAAAGCGTGGAAAACACAAAATGCGAAATATACAGGTATGAAAATTACCTATGTAAATGAAACGAAACCGATTTTGGGATATGAATGTAAAAAAGTAATCTTGCAATTGCAAGATGGAACCACTTTTACTGCTTTTTATGCTTTAGCAATTGCACCTTCAGTAAAAGAATTCGAATACCAGTTTAAAGATATACCTGGATTTGTTTTAGAGTATGAAGCTTTTGGAGAAAAAGGACAGAAAATAACTTATACAGCAACAAAAATAAATTTGAACCCTGTTCCAGCTTCAAAATTTGATGTGCCTACTAGTGGTTACAGATTACTTAATTAGTTAGAAGTCGGAGTCTTAAACTTAGGAACTTTAACTTTAAACTTATATGGATAGATATAGGTTGTATTCCCATTATTGTATTGTAACATGCTATTTACCTCACTTCTTTCTAAACTCAATGAAGAAGATGGTAAATAAACTCCTTTAAATTGTAGATTCGATTTAATTGCACTCAGAGAGAGGCCTTTTTTAGCGTAATTGTTTAAATTCCTTAAAGAATATTTGCTATTCCGTGTTTTCTCATCTACAATACCAGTGAATGAGATAGCAGCAAAAGCCAACTGCATACTTAGTAAGAGTATGGTTGCTAAGGCAATCTTTTTATGATTGATCTGCTTGTTCATATTACAAATGTACAAATATTCCTAATTGTAATAAAATTATTTTATTATTAACAATCGTTAATAAGGGCTTAAAATGACTAAAATTCATCAACATTCGTACAAAAGTTGCCATTTTTGCCTAAATTGGTATAACCTTTATCAATATGCGAGAAAATCCTTACCGCGAAGACCGTGAAGAAATGAAGGAACTGTTAATGCAGTACCAAAACCTAAAACACGGTAGATCCCACAGTTTTTTAGAAGAAGATGCATTTGAAAGAATAATCGATTATTACGACGAGAAAGATGATTTACAGGCGGCAATGGAAGCTGCAGAAATTGCGCTTGAGCAATTTCCTTATTCATCTAATTTGATGATTAAAAAGGCGGACCTTCTTTTAGCAACAAGAAAATACCAAGAAGCTTTAGACATACTTGAAACAGCAGGTTTATTTGATAGTAGTGATCTTAATTTATATATACTAAAAACGGATGCATATTTAGCATTGGATCAACAATCAAAAGCTGTTGAATTATTAGAAGCAGCATTATCGTTGTTTGAAGGAGATGAGCGGCTCGATTTGTTATTTGAATTAGCTGATGTTTATGATGATTATGAAGAGTTTGATAAAGTATTTGATTGTTTAAAATTAATTCTTGAAGAAGAGCCTTCTAATGAAGAGGCATTATATAAAATTTGTTTTTGGACAGATTTCACTGGTCGAAATGAAGAAAGTATTCGTTTGCATCAAAAAATTATTGACGACTTTCCGTTTAATGAATTAGCGTGGTTTAATTTGGCCGCTGCTTATCAAGGAATCAAATTATATGAGAAATCTATTGATGCTTACCAATATGCTGTAGCGATTGATGAAAAATTTGATTATGCATATCGTAATATGGGTGATGCATTCTTGCGATTAAGAAAGTATAAAGAGGCAATTGAAGTTTTAGAAAAAGTGTTAGAACTAACTCGTCCTGAAGATGTAATATATGAGGCCATTGGACATTGTTATCATCGAATGGGTAAATATGCACAAGCTCGATTCAATTATAAAAAAGCAGTTCACTTAAACCCTGATGATAGTAAACTACATTACAAAATTGCAGTTACCTATATGCTAGAAGAGCAATGGCAAAGCGCTTCTAAACAATTAGAAAATGCTATGCGAATACATCGAAGTATTCCAGAATACAATCTTGCAATGGGTGAATGCAAAATGAATTTGAATAAGTTTAAAGAGGCTATTCAATTTTTTGGTTCAGTTGTTAGGCATAAACCCAAAAATGCTGCTGGATGGGAAGCATTAATTCGTTGTTTACTTAAAGCAGAATTGTTTGAAGAAGCACTTGAGCAATGTATTGGCGCATTAAAGGCAACTGATAATAAACCTTTATTTTATTTTTATGCAAGTACTTCTTTGTTTGTTTTAGGAAAATCAAAAGAAGCATTGTTGCAATTAGAAGAAGGGATGAACAAAGCTCCAAAACTTTTAAAGAAATTTATAGAACTAAATCCGTCAATATTACAGAATAATCTTGTTGTAGATATTATAGCTCGCTATAAGAAAGGAAAAAAAATTTAGCAAATTATTTTAGGTTTAATAGTCTACTAATAAAGTCTGTTTCAGCTGATTTTTGTACTTTTGCCTTCGAATAAAAGAATTGTATGAATTTTAATCTTACTCAAATACCCGAAAGAACAGCACAACCACGTAACTCAGGTTTAACAATGGTAATGGATAAAGGCTTAAGTATTAATCAGGTAAAGGATTTCATGAGTGTTGCTAGTCCACATGTAGATATAGTTAAATTGGGTTTTGGAACAGCATTTGTTACCCCTAATCTTCGCGAAAAAATTGAACTCTATCAAACATATAATGTTCCCCTATACTTTGGGGGCACTTTATTTGAAGCCTTTTTAATTAGAAATCAGTTTGATGACTATATTAATGTTTGTAAAGATTATGGCATTAAATATATAGAAGTAAGTGATGGATCTATAACTATTCCGCATGCAGAAAAATGTGGATATATCGAAAAATTAACAAAGCATGTAACAGTCTTAAGTGAAGTAGGTAGCAAAGATGCAGCGCATATTATTCCTCCATATAAATGGATTGAACTAATGAGAGCAGAGCTAGAAGCAGGTTCCTCTTATGTTATTGCAGAAGCAAGAGAAGCAGGTAATGTAGGTATATATCGGGGATCAGGTGAAGTTAGAGAAGGACTTGTACAAGAAATTCTTACACAAATTCCTGCTGAAAAAATCATATGGGAAGCGCCACAAAAAGCCCAGCAGTTATACTTCTTAGAATTAATAGGCTGTAATGTAAATTTGGGTAATATTGCTCCTAACGAAATAATACCATTAGAAGCAATGCGAATAGGGTTAAGAGGAGACACATTTGAATTATACCTCGATAAAAAATAATTATGCGGACATATGGACTTATTGGTTATCCGCTTACCCATTCTTTTTCCGAAAAATATTTCTCTAATAAGTTTAAGCAACTCGGTATCACAGATGCCGAGTATCTTACTTTCTCAATTCCTTCCATTGATGAATTGCAGCTGATTATTAAATCGAACCAAAACCTTTGTGGGTTTAATATTACTATTCCCTATAAAAAGCAAGTACTTGCTTTTTTAGATGCTGCTGATGAAGCAGTAAAAGCAATGAGTGCTTGTAATTGTGTATCTATTAAAGATGGGCAACTTGTTGGATACAATACCGATGTTGTTGGTTTTGAAAACTCATTAAAGCCTTTTCTTAAGCTGTATCACAATAAAGCATTGATTTTAGGAACTGGTGGTGCAGCAGCAGCAGTTGAATTTGTTTTAAAAAAGCTGCACATAAATTACCAATTGGTTTCTAGAAATTCAAACCCCAACAATATAGTGTATAGCGAACTTACTGAATCGATAATGAGCGAGCATGCTTTAATTATTAATACTTCCCCAGTAGGTCAATATCCTGCAACGGATCAATCTCCAGCAATTCCATATCAATTCATTACTAGTAAACACCATTTGTTCGACCTAATTTATAATCCAGCAGAAACCTCCTTCTTGCAAAAAGGGAAAGCAATGGGTGCATCTATTCAAAATGGTTACGAAATGTTGATATTACAAGCAGAAGAGAGCTGGAAAATTTGGAATGAATTATAATTGGTTTATTTTAATTTATTTATTAATTCATCTGATATAGTTGCTTTCTTTTTTTGTTGATAATCGTACAAAATCATTCCAGTTTTAGCTTTTACTGCTATTATTTGTTCACCAGAATTATCAATTTCAATTTTATAATAAAAGTCAAACCCTATTTTATCAAAATCAATTGCAGCAACTGAAACAATTAACTTATCAGCATAGTTCATTTCTTTTTTATATTCTATCATAGTATCTGCCATTATCAAACCCAACCCATCAATATTTAATTCTTCAAACCCTTTTGATAATAGATATTGCTGTCTTGCTTCTTGAATAAGAGATAACACAGTGTCATTGCCTAAATGGCCGCCATAATTTAAATCAGTAATTCTTACTGACAAAGTTGTACTGAAGGAAAATTTTTCGGGCAATTGAATTTTAATTCTGTTCATATTAGTGTTATCAAAAATTGTATTAAATGTGATATAGCTTTTTTGCGATGACTGAATTGATTCTTTTCTTCCATACTCATTTCTGCAAATGTTTTGGTTGAACCCTCAGGAATAAAAATTGGATCATATCCAAAGCCTTCAGCGCCACGTTCTTTTTCGATGATATTTCCTTTGCAAATTCCTTCAAAAAAATATTCTTTATCACCCCAAATCAGAGAAATTACAGTTCTGAATTGAGCTGTTCTATTTTTCTCACCTGCTAAGTTTTGAAGTAACAAATTAATATTTGATTGAAAATTTCTCCCATCATTAGCATAGCGAGCACTCTTTACGCCAGGTTCGCCATTTAATGAATAAACTTCTAAACCTGTATCCTCACTAAAACAATTTTTTTGTGTTAATGAATGTATAACCGATGATTTTTCTGAAGCATTTGCTTCTAGTGTATCATGTGGTTCTGGAATATCAATATCAATGCCTGCTTCGGCCAAAGAGATAACCAATAATTTATCGCCAACTACCGATTTTATTTCTTTTACTTTGTGTTCATTGTTAGTAGCAAATATTAGTTCTTTTGTACTCATTCAATAACAAATTATAACTTGAAAATATTTTTTAAACTCACCCAAAGTTTTGTTTTAGCTAATTTAGCTTCATTGCTTTCTCCATAATATGCTTTAATTGTTGGAGCTATCATAAAAATGCAACCGTCATAATTTTGAATTTGATAATCGGGTACATTAAATGGTAGTTCTATCGAATCTGGTTGTACATCGAATAATAAGCATACTGTTGGATTTAACTCTTTATTGATCTTACTTATATTGATGTCATTTTGCAAAATATTTACAACAGCCACATCTGTTATATTTAATTTGCAAGCGCCTAAAATTTTAGTCAGAAAAATCAAACTCTCCTCGTTTAAAAAAACCACATCAGGTTCATTTACCAAAATGGTGATTTTCTTATTGTTGTTGCCTAAAAACCAATTTTTTGGCAACAAGTCAGGTTTAATTGCTTTGGGTATATTTTTTCTAAGAAAAGCATCTTCAACTAGCACCAAGCTGCTCGAATAAAGGTCCGCAAGTACAAAATCTGGGAGTTTTTCGTGCATTTTTAGAGTTTTTTAAATATTAACAAGCGTTAGCTTTTTATTTTTTTGTTTATTTGCATCAAATATAAAACTATGAGTGCAGTGATCGATATAAACATTAACCCAGTTACCCACAGTAGAGTTAATGACCAAAGTCTGGAGAATGTTTCATTCGGACATATTTTTACCGACCACATGTTGGTAGCAGAATATGCAGATGGGGAGTGGAAGAACATAGAAATAATGCCCTACCAACCAATAGAATTGTCGCCAGCTTTAGCCGCATTACACTATGGACAGTCAATATTTGAAGGTATAAAAGCATATAAAGATGGTGCAGGAAATGTTTCGATCTTTAGGCCTACAGAAAACTTTAAACGCTTTAATATTTCTGCAGAGAGAATGCAAATGCCATTTGTTCCCGAAGAAATTTTTTTAGATGGAATGAAAGCATTGATAGACTTAGACCGGAATTGGGTGCCATCTTTTAAAGACCATTCCCTTTACATACGTCCTTTTATGTTTGCAACCGATTCAGTATTGGGTGTAAAACCTTCCGAAACCTATAAATTTATCATATTATTAAGCCCTACTGGCCCTTATTACAGTACACCAATGCGCATATATGTAGAAGAAAAGTATACTAGAGCAGTAGCTGGTGGAGTTGGATTTTCTAAAAATGCTGGTAACTATGGTGCAAGTATGTATCCTGCAGCTAAGGCTCGCGAAATTGGGTATGATCAGGTTTTATGGACGGATGCTTTTGAGCACAAGTATTTACAGGAAGTAGGAATGATGAATGTATTTTTTATTATTAATAATATAGCAGTTACACCCTCATTAGAAGATGGAACAATTTTAGATGGAATTACCCGAAAAAGTGCAATTCAATTGTTGAAAGAAATGGGGCTAGAAGTTGCTGAACGAAAGATTAGTATAGATGAATTAATTGATGCTCATAAAGCAGGACTAGTAACTGAAGTTTTTGGGGCAGGCACTGCAGCTACTATCTCTTTAATTAAAGAGTTGAAGTATAAAGATTATGTTATGTATTTTGATACAACCAAATGGACAATTGCTCCTGCGCTCAAGACTAAACTAGATGCTATTAGAACTGGTCGTGAAGTAGATGTACATGGTTGGATGATTCAAATTTAATTTTATTGTTTAATAAATTGTGTTGATCGTTGATTGGCTCCAGAAATTACCTGTAAAACATAAATGCCACTGTTAATATCATTCACAGGTATTTTAATGGTTTTTTGTTGAATGTCTCCTGCGTTGATTGATTTTACCAAATTACCTGATGCTGAAATAATATTAATAATCGTATTATTTAAAGCAGATGATTTTATTCCCACTATCAATTCATTGTTAACTGGGTTTGGGTACATTTTTATTGTTAATAGATTGATGAGTTGATTGATGTCTCCCATAGGAATAAATCTACTTATTTCAAATCTACTAGAAGATTTACTTAATGAGTCTGAAGTAAGGTTGAAATGATAAATACTGTCTTTTTGCAGCGGCAAGTAGCGATTGGTATATCGATCATGTAATACCAAAACATTATCAGAAGGCAATTGGGCTTGGTTGATTTTAAAATAATAGGCACCATTCATTTTTGAATCTACTATAATTGGAATAATTGTATTGGTATTTAATCTTCTGGAATCAACAGAAAGTTTTTGCTTGTCAAAACTCAAACTATATAAGTTTATATCTGGATTTTGTATTTTAAATGCATCAGTTGAGTCGAATTCATTTTTTGAAATTACATTATCTATAAGAACTAGTTGATCTGTATAAATATTATTTGCGTATAAACTGATATCAATAAAATAATTCCACTCTTCTTTAAATGTTGTAAAGGTTTCGGTTTTCCAATTGATTGTTTTACTTTCTTCAGGTATTAGTAGTGTATTATCTAAATTAGCTCTTGACTCGGCAATAATCACTTCAAAAGGGTTCAAAATATAGGATTGTGTTGCTGGAATTGTTATAAAACCACCATTTAGACCTAGTTTGGGATTCCATATCCAATAGTGATTCCCAATCATTTTTCCTTTAGTAATAGAGCTAAGATTAATTGGACTTACAAATGGATTTGCAATAACATTAAAGCCATTAAATGCATTTTTGGAGAGGGTTATTTCCTGAATTCCAGTATTTAGCGGCCCTTTAAAAATGGAAGAGGAAATACTACTGTCGTTTACATTATCTAATTTTATTTTTATACCCTGGTATTTTTGCCATTTATTTTCTTCTGTATTTTTATTTAAATCGAATGCCTTCCAGTTATTAGTGATGCCAAAACTATCTTTGTTAACGGATGAATT
>JAYVRC010000136.1:0-9937 GCA_043776615.1 Sphingobacteriia bacterium | reverse complement strand
GAGAAGCCAATACTGGTTTTGTTGTTGTTTTAATGGCATCCCAAAATGTTTTTTCTCCCACATGAGATAAGTCAACTAGCATTCCTAACTCATTCATTCTTTTTACTACTTGTTTGCCAAAATCGTTCAATCCCAATTGCCTTTTTTCTTTGGCCATTAACGCAGGTGATGATTCAAATAGAGCAGATGTTGCCCAACTAGTAGAATTGTTCCATGTTAGTGTCATATACCTTACTCCTCTTTCATATAGTTTATTCAAATTGTCTAAATTATCTTCTATCATGTGGCCTCCCTCTAAACCAAACATGGCAGCTATTTTATGCGCTTTAACTACAGTTGTAGCTTCCGAAACGTTTTTTACAATCACTATTTTATTGGGGTTTCTTTGAGCAACGGCATACAACGTGTCTATCTCTCTATTGGCCCATTTAAAGGGTGCCTCTTTTTCTCCGTCACTCCACACAGAAAAAAGTTGAACATCAACCCCAGCTTCTTTAAATCTTTTTAAATCGGAATGTGTTTTTCCCTTTAAATCATCATCCATTCGAACATTTTTTTCGATGGCTGCCGTTAATATATCATTATGCGAATCTACCATAATTGCTTTCTCGTGAACCCTTTGGTAGTTTTGTCCGTTAACAGAAGAATAAAAAATTAATGCAATAAAAAAGATCCTTTTCATAAAACGCTTTGTCTTAAAGCTAATTAATTTGTAAATTCGACAACTACTTATTTTTTTAATTGCCTTATATGCCAGAATATAAATTATCGGTTAATGAAAAACCCTCAACAGTAAGTGTACCAGCAGACATGCCCTTGCTCTGGGCGCTAAGAGACTCCTTAGACCTAACTGGTACCAAATACGGCTGTGGAGTTGGGTCTTGTGGGGCATGCACCGTGTTGATAGACGGCAGAGCGGTAAAATCGTGCCAGTATCCTGCATCGGCTTCGGTTGGTAAAAAAATTACTACAATTGAGGGGCTTAGTGAAGATGCAACCCATCCTATACAACAAGCATGGATAGAACTGAATGTTCCACAATGTGGGTATTGTCAGGCTGGACAAATTATGACTACTGCAGCATTATTAAAACAAACACCTAATCCAACAGATTCGCAAATAGATCTTGCCATGGAATCGGTTGTTTGCAGATGTGGAACCTATGCAAGAATTAGAAAAGCAATTCATAAAGCTGCTGAACTCAGCAAAAAATAATCCATATGCGTAGAAGAGAATTTATTAAACTAAACTCCTTTATTTCTGGTGGGTGGATTATGGCCCAACTAATTCCTATTAAAGCAATTGCCGGCGTAACTGCCGATTGTTTTCAGCCAAGCCCATTGATTAAACTCTGTTCGGATGGAAAAATAGTTGTTTACATTATTAAGCAAGAAATGGGACAGGGTGTGCAAACATCTTTACCAATGATTATTGCTGAAGAACTAGAGGCCGATTTAAAAGATATTGTTGTTGAAGCAATGCCCTTTGATTCTAGTAAGGGGGGAGAATATTCAACAGGTGGGAGCACTAGTGTAATACGACAGTTTACCCCTCTTAGAAAAGCCGGCGCTGCAGCAAGAGAAATGCTTATAGCCGCGGCCGCAAAACAATGGGGAATTAACCCAGAAAATTGCAAGGCCGAAAAAAGTAAAGTAATTAATACTACAAACAATAAAGAAATTGCATTTAAGGATTTAATTACTGACGCATCCGCACTTCCTATTCCAAAAGATCCAGCACTAAAAAATTACAAAGATTTTAAAGTAATTGGAAAGGGCGGACAAAAGAAAACAAATATCAAAGAAATTGTTTCTGGTAAGATGAAATATGGAATTGATTTTAAATTGCCCGGAATGTTATTTGCTACTGTAGTTCGTTGTCCTGTTTTAGGTGGAAAAGTAAAGTCTTGGTCAAAAGAATCTATTGCAAATATTGATGGAATTATAACAACATTTGAGTTAAAGGAAATGGGTGAGGCAATTGAAAATAGAAGTGGTGTAGCAATTGTTGCTAATAATCGTTGGAGCTCATTAAAAGCTCAACAAAAATTAAAAGTTGAGTGGGATGTAAATAACGAAGCCGCAAAAGTAACTAGCAAAAGTTATGCAGTTACACAAAAAGAAAGATTAAAAAAATCGCCCGACATTATTTACAACGAAAAGGGCGATGTTGTTAAAGATACTTTTATTACAGACAACACTTGGGTAAGCGCTACTTATCAACTTCCTTTTTATGCGCATGCTACGATGGAACCCGTTAATTGTATAGCTCAATTTAAAGAGGGTAAGTTTGAATTGTGGGGTGGCTTTCAAAATCCAGGAAAAGCAGCTTCTGCAGGAGCAAAATTTTTTGGTTTAACTCCGAAGGATGTTTTTATCAACTTAATGCCTTTGGGCGGTGGTTTTGGTAGAAGGTTAAGTATAGATTATTGTTCTGAAGCTATGCAAATTGCCAAACAATTAGATAAGCCAGTACAATTACTTTTTACAAGAGCAGATGATATAAAATTTGATGTGTATCGACCAGCTTCTACACACAAGCTTTCTGCAAAAATAGGCACTAGCGGATTACCTGATCAATGGCAACACGATCATATAACTTCTCCTGTAGGAGATAGTTATATGGGTAATAAAGGAAATCCAGGATGGTTATCGATAGAAGCCGGAGGTGGTGCTTATGGGGATATGTATTATGATGTAAAAGCGTTGAGAAGCACTGTTAGTAGAACCGCTCCTCCAGTTTCATTGGGATGGTGGAGAGCTGTAAATTTTACTTATAACAATGTGGTAATTGAATGTTTTGTTGATGAACTTGCAAAGAAAGCTGGTAAAGATGGATTGCAATATCGTTTAGATCTTCTTAAGAATTTAAAGCCTGGTAATATCAAAGATGGCTCCCTGTATGATCCACGAAGAATGGAAAAAGTATTAAACTTAGCTGCTGAAAAAATAAATTGGAATAAAAAAAGACCAAAAGGAGTTGGTGTAGGTATTGCCTGTTGTTTTTATAATCATGCTAAAGCTTATACCGCACATGCTTTTGAAGTAATAGTTGATAAAAATAAAAAAGTAAAAATACTCAGAGCTGTAGTAGCAACAGATGTTGGGACTATTATTGATCCTGATGGTTTTGCTAATCAGGTGGAGGGTGGTTTTGTTTGGGGCTTAAGCGCTGTAATGAAAAGTGAAATTACCATCAACAGCGGCGCTGTTCAAGAAAGTAGTTTTTTTGATTTTGAAGTAAGTAGAATGCCCGATGTTCCTAAACTAGAAATACATATTGTTCCAAGTAATGAAGACCCTGGTGGTGCTGGAGAAACAAGTGTACCCTCTGTTATTCCAGGTATTATGAATGCAATTGCAGCAGCAACCGGAGTTCGAGTTTATGAACTTCCTTTAAAAAGACTTAACTATACTTTATAACTAAAAAAGGAGTGAAAAAATCACTCCTTTTTTCTATCTTATTAATCCTGCTTTTCTACTAATATCCATCATTCTATCCATTGGTTTTTTTGCAGCAATTCGCATTGTTTCATCCATTGTTAATTCGGGTAACTCATATTTTAAACAGAGGTATATCTTTTCTAGTGTATTTAGCTTCATATGCGGACAATCATTACACGCGCAATTATTGTTAGGGGGAGCGGGTATAAACGTCTTTTTTGGGGCTTTTAATTGCATTTGGTGAAGTATTCCTGTTTCAGTAGCAACTATATATTGATCTACTGAATCTTTAATTACATAATTTAATAATTGTGTTGTACTTCCAATATAATCTGCCACATTTAAAACTGCTTCTTCGCATTCAGGATGTGCAATTAGTTTTGCTTTCGGATGACGTGTTTTTAGTTTTACGATTTTTTGGAAACTAAATATTTCATGCACCATACATGCTCCATTCCATAAAACCATATTCCTTCCGGTCTTTTTATTTAAATAAGCACCTAAATTTTTATCTGGAGCAAAAATAATTGGTTGATTTATTGGAACAGATTCTATTATTTTTTCTGCGTTTCCACTAGTACAAATTATATCACTTAACGCTTTTATTTCTGCAGTACAATTGATATAAGAAATTACAATATGGTATGGATGTTTTTCTTTAAACAATTTAAATAAAAGTGCTGGAGCACTATCAGCTAAAGAACATCCCGCATTCAAATCGGGTAATAATATTTTTTTAGTAGGATTTAATATTTTGGCTGTTTCTGCCATGAAATGTACCCCAGCAAAAAGAATTATATCAGATTCTGCCTCTTCTGCATTCTGTGCCAATCCAAGACTATCTCCGATGTAATCTGCAACATCCTGAATATCGTTTTCTTGGTAGTAATGTGCGAGAAGTATTGCATTTTTTTCTTTTTTTAATTTTTCTATCTCTGCAAAGAGATCGATTTGTGGATCAATTTCCAAATCTAAAAAACCTTTTTTAGTCAATTCATTTTTTGCAATGTTAATATCCACCGTAATAATATTTAATAATACATTTTAATAAAATCAACTACTACTATTACGGGTGTTAATATCGTGATAACTAATCTACTAACAAATAGTAAAGTTAATAAGCTTTGTTTTTTACACAGCTATCCACAAATATATTAACGTATATATTCATTACTCTTATTGATTTTTATATAACTATCCACAAATTCATTTATCATAATACACATATTATTTTTTAAATACTCCACTTCATATCCACTGTTAATTAACATGGATAAGATCCATCATCTTTTAGGTAAAAGCCAATTTGTAATTTATTTATAAATTACTTATTCTACTTCTCCTAACACTTTTTCTCAGTAAAAACCGATTTTCTAACCAAAATTCTCCTTTTAGCACATCCTTATGTGTACAACTTTATGACTGCTTTTTCCCTTATTTTTGCCTCCCCGTAAATAAACAGGGTAAATTATATATTAATTTTTTATTATGTCTGTAATACAAACAATTCGCGACAGAGGTACTTGGATTATTTTTGTGATTATTGCAATTGCATTAATTGCTTTTATTCTCCAAGATGGTGCAAAAAGAGGAGGAACAGCTTTCTCCAACACTTCAGTAATTACTAAAGTAAATGGAATCTCTATTGAAAGAGGCAATTTTGAAGAAAAACTTAAAATTGCTGAAACTATGTATGGAGCTCAGGGAGCAACTAGAGAGCAATTGATTGGAAATGTGTGGAACCAAGAAGTTGAATCAGTTGTACTAAACCAGGAATTCGAAAAAATTGGATTAGTAATCTCTACTAAAGAATTAAATGAAGTTTTGTTTGGAAATAACTCACCCCTACGTCAGGAATTTACCGATCCTAAAACAGGTGAATTTAAAGTTGATGATGCTAAAAGAGCTTTTGCTCAAATTAAAAAAAGTAAAAACGCTGAGCAAATCAAAATGATCAATGCTGGTTATATTGAACCAACAATACAAAATACGCTTAGAACTAAATACCAAAATTTATTGGTTCAATCTGTTTACGTTCCCAAATGGTTAGCAGAAAAACAAGAAGCCGATAATAACGCAATTGCTTCTATATCTTATGTTTATTATCCATATATTTCTATTGCCGATAGTTTAGCAAAAGTTAGTGATGACGAGGTTAATTATTACATCAAAAAACACGCTAGCGAATTTCAAAAAACAGATGAAACCAGAACAATTAATTTTGTTTCATTTAATTCAGGCCCTTCTGGATCAGATTCTTTAAATACACTTAATTCTTTAATCTCTCTTAAAAGTGAGTTTGCAACTACTCAAGATGCAAAAGCGTATTTAGGAAAAGTTGGTTCTGAAATTCCTTTTTACGATGGTTATTTTAGTAGATCTAAAATGCAAATGGCCAATAAAGATTCTATTATTAAAACACCCATTGGAGGTCTATATGGTCCTTATATTGATGGAAGCAATTATGTGATTGCTAAAATGATTGGTGTTAAGCAATGGCCAGATAGTTCAAGGGTTCGCCACATATTAGTAGCAACTTCTGATCCTAGAAGCGGTCAGGAAGTTCGTCCAGATTCTGTAGGTAAAAAACTAATTGATAGTATTGAAACTGCTGTTAAAGCTGGTGCTGATTTTAATCTATTGGCTGCCAAATATTCTGACGATGCAGGAAGTAAAGAAAAAGGGGGAGTGTATGAGTATTTTCCTCAAGGTCAAATGGTTGGCACTTTTAACGAATTCTCATTTGATAAATCTGTTGGAAGTAAGGGTGTTGTAAAAACAGAATATGGCTATCATTACATTGAAGTGCTGGGTCAAAAAAACTTTGCTCCCGCATATAAAATTGCCTATCTATCAAAACCTATAGTTGCAAGCAACGAAACCGTTTCTGCTGCAAATACTGCAGCTGCCCAGTTTGTGGCGAACACAAAAAACAGTAAACAGTTTAATGACAATGCAATTAAACAAAACCTTCAAGTAATGTCGGCAACAGAGATAAAACAAAATGACTTTACTATAAATAGCATTGGCTCATCTCGTTCACTGGTTCGTTGGATTTTTGAAAAAAAATCAGGTGATATTTCTGAACCAACAGAAATAGGAGAAAGGTATATTGTTGCAATAATTGGATCTGTAAATAAAGCAGGATTAATGAGTGCAACCGAAGCAAGACCATTAATAGAAGGCGTTGTTAGAAATGAGAAAAAAGCAAAACAAATTATAGAATCAAAAATTAAAGGAAGTAGTTTAGAAGATATTTCAAAATCTACAGGTTCGCCTATTTTGCGTGCAGATAGCCTTGTTTTTTCTGCAACATTTATTGCTGGCATTGGAAGCGAACCCAAAATTGTAGGAGCAGCATTTAACAAAGCGCTTCGAGGTAAGGTTAGTGAACCAATTGCTGGAAGCGCAGGTGTTTTTGCTGTTAAAGGAGAAACGGTATCGGCAAAACAAAACGCATCTTTACCCGATGCTGTAAAGCAAGGAATGATTCAAACAAGAAAAATGAGTATTTACCGAAGCGTTGAAGCACTTAGGAAAGCGGCTAATATTAAAGACTTTAGATCTACCTTCTATTAATAGTATTTATTAATTATTTATCGGTCTGCCTGAATTTTCAGGCAGACCGATTTCTTTTTACGGCAATCGAAAACCTCTCTAAAAAGATTTTCCTAAATTTGATTTTTATTATAAATGGATATTATCTCAAATAAAGTAGCAGAAAGCGGAATAATTAGTCTTGATTTGGAAGCCTATTATCCAACTGAAAAAATCAACATTTTTGACTTAAAAGACTATCTCTTCATGGGATTAATTTTAAAGGAAAAAGATTTTAGGGCAGCATTACTATCTACTAATTGGGAAGAATATAAAGATGCTCACGTTGCAATCACCTGTTCTGCTGATGCAATTATTCCTATGTGGGCAAACATGTTGGTTGCTTCCTCTCTCCAACCAGTTGCTAAATCAATTTCGTTTGCAGACGAACAACAACTTAAGGAACAACTTTTATTAAAAAACCTTAGTAATATTAATGGAGCCGAATACGAAGACAAAAGAGTTGTAGTAAAAGGTTGCGGCGAAATTCATATCCCCGAGTCGGCCTATATTGCTATTACTAATACCCTGCGACCCTTTGCAAAAAGCATTATGTACGGAGAGCCTTGTAGTACAGTACCCATCTTTAAAAGAAAGTAATTAATTGCTTGTTTGTTTTCTCAATTTAATATTTTCAAAGTGGTGATCGTAATCTGATCTTATTGTACCGAAAACGCGATCCCAAATAAGTGTGTACAAACCATAATTACCCTTAAAATATTGATGATGTTGATTATGATTGGTAGATGTATTAATCCACTTGCCGATTATTGTTTTATTAAATCCCTTTGGATATAATTCATACCCTAGATGCCCATATACATTGTATATAATTGAAAACAAAAAGAAGATAGCAAGGTGTGTAATATGAATTGGCATAGTAAAATAAAAAATAATTACAATTCCTTGCTCTACCACCGCTTCTAGCGGATGAAAAGCATAAGCAGCCCAGGGCGATGGATTTGTTGAGTAATGATGAACCAAATGAACGTGCTTGAATAATGTAGGATGATGCATAATTCTATGTGCAAAATAAAAGTATGCATCATGCATAAAAAACATAATAGGGAAGGCTAAAAAATAATACAACCAACCAAATTCTGCAATTTCTTTATATCGTGTTGTATGCGGACCAATAGCGGGACTGTTTAAAAGAACTACTATCAAGCTAAAAATAATCATAGTACTTAATGAGTAACCCCCTTCTCTTATGTAGTCGATTGTTCTAGGAAATTTTTGTTGAATTTTCTGATAAAATAAATTATTTCTAAATAATACATAAAAAAGAAGGAACGCAATAAGTGCTACTAAAAAATACCTCGATCCAATTTTCTCTAAGGCTTTAAAAAACAAATCCCAGTTCATAAAACGATGTTTATATTTTAATGTGCTTCCAACCAATTTTTACCTCGCCCAACTTCTGCTTCAACCGGAACATCATTTGGAAGCGGTAGTGCATTAACCATGCAATCAATAATGAGTTTTTCTAATTCATCGGCTTCGGTTTCAATTACATCGAAAACCAATTCATCGTGTACCTGTAAAATCATTTTAGATTTCCAATCTCCTTTCTTCATTTCGGAATGAATTTTAATCATTGCCATCTTAATCATATCTGCTGCGGTTCCTTGTATTGGAGAGTTGATTGCGTTTCTTTCTGCAAAACCACGAACGGTAAAATTGCTGCTATTAATATCTTTTAACCACCTCTTTCTTCCCATGAGGGTTTCTACATATTGATTTTCTTTTGCAAAATTAATTTTATCATCCATGTATTGCTGAATATTGGGAAACTCCTTTTTGTAATTATCAATAATCTCTTTTGCTTCAGCCCTACTTATTCCTAAATTGTCCGCTAGACCAAAAGCGCCCTGACCATAAATAATTCCAAAGTTCACACTCTTTGCTTTGTATCGCATTTCTTTTGTTACATCTGCCTCTGCAATACCATATACTTTAGATGCAGTAGCGGTATGAATATCTTTTTTTAAACGAAAGGCTTCGCACATATTTGGATCGGCACTAATTGCTGCAACAATTCTTAATTCAATTTGCGAATAATCTGCACTCATTAATATTCGCCCCCCCCCCCTCGGTACAAAAGCTTTTCTCACTTCCCTGCCTCGCTCGGTTCTAATTGGTATGTTTTGAAGATTTGGATTATTGCTACTTAATCGTCCAGTTACGGCCACCGCCTGTGCGTAGCTTGTGTGTACTCTTCCTGTTTTTGGATTAATCATTGCAGGTAGGGCATCTACATAAGTAGATTTAAGTTTTGTTAGTTCCCTAAATCCTAAAATATCATCAACTATTTTGTGTTGATTGGCCAATTTTAGTAAAACATCTTCACCTGTTGCATACTGGCCCGTTTTTGTTTTTTTTGCTTTAGGATCAATTTTTAATTTATCGAATAATACTTCGCCTAACTGTTTTGGAGAAGCCAAATTAAATCTTACGCCAGCTTGCAGATATACACTCTCTTCACATTTTTTAGCTTCTATTTCTAATTCTTTGCTATACGTATTTAAAAATTCCTCATCAACTTTTATTCCTTCAAATTCCATTGCCGCTAAAACCCTAACCAACGGATTTTCTACTTCTTCAAAAACGCGCTCTACCGCCTTCTCTTTTAATAATGGTTTAAATACTTGTTTTAATTGTAGTGTAATATCTGCGTCTTCTGTTGCGTATTCTTTTATTTTTTCTATTTCAACATCGCGCATGCTTCCTTGGTTCTTTCCTTTTTTACCAATCAATGTTTGTATTGATACGGGTTCGTATCCTAAATATTGCGCACTCAGCAAATCCATGCTCCGTCTGCCTTCTGGCTCAATAACATAATGTGCTAGCATTGTATCAAAAAGATTTCCCCCTACCTCAATTCCGTACCATTTTAA
>JAYVRC010000135.1:0-2562 GCA_043776615.1 Sphingobacteriia bacterium | reverse complement strand
AAGAATGGGAAGACTGGTAAACAATAAGGGGAGTAGAGCACAATGAATAGCACATGCCAATGAGGCGGTTATCCCTAGGGCATCCCAATTGATTTTTCCATTCATAAACGAAAGCCAAAGATAATGGTTTGCAACAAAGTTGCATAAATTTTATAGGCTTCAATATTTTTGTATAAATAATTCTATAGAATTTTTATATTTATTTTAGATTTAACTGTAAATTCACTTCTTAAATTAAATAATATGAAAATAATTATTTCATTAATGATGTTACCATTTTTTGGATTAAAAGGATTTACTCAAAATTATGTTTACACAGATGTTGTTCAAACTATTACTGCCAATAAGAGTTTTACGGGTACATTATACACTTTAAATGGGTATACAAATTGGGGATACGGAGAAGGATTACACTCCGGTTGGTATATTAATCATGGCAGAATTGATATTACTTCTCCTATTGGTTCTGCGGGTTCAATGTTATATGTATCACGACCAAATTCGGGTTCATTTTTAAATTCTGGTGGAGGAGCTGTGCTCTTGGGCATAGCTAGTAGCTTAGGATATTGGGGTGTTTCACCTGCAGTGGGAGATGCTGTTTTGAAAGCCGAAGGTGCCGCCGCATCATTAATAATCGCAGCAGAAAGCGGCAATGTAAAGTTTTATAATCTTCCAACTTATAACGGGTCAAGTCTAGCCACCCAATCATGGGTTAATTCTCAAAATTATATTGTCCCTTCATTAGTTACCTCAAATTACATAGCTAAATTTACCACTGGAAATACGGTAGTCAACAGTGCATTATTCGAATCAGGGGGTCAAATGGGTATTGGGACAACTACTCCAAATGGAACTTTAAGCATTTACGCAGCTACAAATTCAACTTTATCTATAGAAGGTTCAGGAGGAGTAAGCAATAAATCAATTATTAATTTCCGTCCTGCGAACAGTCGTTCAGGAGGAGCTTCTTCTCAGATACTAGCTATTGACGACGGTGCTCAATCTTCTAACCTTACTTTCAGTACTGCCCCAACGGGTTCAGCAACTAGTATTTTGTCTGAGCGTATGCGTATTAGTTCTTCTGGCTCAATTGTAATGGGGGCAACTGTTCCAAAGGCATTCTTACACGTTCAGAATGGCGGAACTATTGCTTTTAGTGTTGACGGTAATGGCAATGATGCATTATTCATTGGAGCAAATAAAAGTAATAGTGTCAACGGTAATATATCTATATATTCTAATGATGCTACTGCAATTGATAAAGGAGGTTCAATTGTATTAGGAGGTAAATTTGATGTAGGAAATACTATCGTAAGCTACGCAAAAATCAAAGCAGGGAAATCAGAAATAACGACAGGAGACTATAGTGGCTATCTCTCGTTTTACACTCGATTAACAGGAGGTAATTTGTTAGAGCGTATGAGAATTGATAAAAACGGAAATGTTGGCATTGGTACTACGAATACTGGACCTTATAAATTAGCAGTCGAAGGCAAAATTGGTGCCAGAGAAATAAAAGTAACACTTTCTAATCCTTGGGCAGATTATGTTTTTGATGAAAATTATGAACTGCGTTCTCTATATAGTTTAGAGCAGTATATAAAAGCCAATAAGCATTTACCAGGAATACCTTCTGCATCAGAAGTAAAAAAAGCTGGCGGGGTAGAACTGGGAGACATGAATGTAAAACTTTTAGAAAAAATAGAAGAACTTACTCTATATGTAATTGAACTTAAGAAAGAAAATAAAGAAATCAAAGACGGCCTACAAAAATTGCAGCAATCTGCCAAATAATCATTCATCAACAAACGACACAACGATGAAAATTAATAAATTCCTCCTAATTCTTTTGCTTTTTTGCTCTAAAGAATCTTTTGCTACTTATGTGAAGCTAATATTCAATAACCAAAGTGTTGTTCCTTCTTGGTCTGGAAATCCTTTAATAATAACGTTCAATGATTCTAATCTCAATGCTGTTATAGCAAATTATACAGTAACAGAGTTCGATCGAGAATATCCGATTGCTGATAGCTTTCCTGATTACATGCAACCTGCGATAGAATTGAGGTTAGTATATAGGATAAAAATAGTAGAAGATACAACTTATACATATGCTTCACTAAAGACTGAATTAGATGCTGTAAATTCTGAGGATTTGAAAAAAGTAATTTATTTTGAAGATCCTCTTTTATTAGTCACTCCTAATGATTATTATTTTACTTATAATAGCCCTACTTCAGAAAAAGCCTATCAGCATTTGAATTTGGTAAATGCGTTAGGGGCATGGAATATTACGACGGGGCTTAGCTGTATTAGTATTGGAATAACTGACGCCAATTTCAAGAAACATGTTGATGTAGATAATAAATTAAATATTACTTCCAGAACTGTTTCACCAGCTGTTGCATCTGTTGGCTTATCGCATGGAATGAGTGTTGCCAGTATGGCTGCGGCAGAAACTAATAATAATTTAGGCGTTTCGGCTTTAGGTTATAATGTAAGATTAAATTATTATACTAATACTATACAGGGTATCGTCAATGCTATTTATGATGGTTGTAA
>JAYVRC010000134.1:0-10003 GCA_043776615.1 Sphingobacteriia bacterium | reverse complement strand
GATCACCTTCTTTTAAAGTATAAATTTCACCATTCCAACTAAAGCAAAATTGATTACTGTTGCTTCTAGATAAATGACGAACTGGATGATTGTTGAATTTGGTTAATTGAACCATTTTGCCATCTTCCGTTTGTTTATACAAATTTTGATCACCATTTTTTTCACTTAAATAAAATACTGTTTTATCATCGTTGCTAAATAAAGGTTCTCTATCTTCTCCTTCAAAAGAGCTGATTTTTTTATATGATTTTGAATTTACATCCATCACCCATATATCTCTAGTAACAGCAGATGTGTGGTGTTTACGCCAAGGATCTTCATAGCCCTTTCTGTCTTGAAAAATAACAGATGTGCCCTTACTATTGTAATGTGCCGATTCTATACCAGCTTCACTCATTAAAAAGGGCTTTCCTCCGGTAACTGGTATGCTATATAAGTTCATAAATAATCTTGGACTATAAAACCGAACATTCTGATTGCTTATTTGCCTAGCAGAACCAAAAATTATTTGTTGATTGTCTGGAGAAAAATCAAACGGATAGTCTGGTGAACTATTATAAGTTAGTCTAGTTGGTGTGCCTCCAGTTGCTGGAATAGTGAATACATCAAAATTTCCATAACGGTCCGACGCAAATGCAATTGTTTTTCCGTCATGGCTCCATACTGGGTAATAATCTTGTGCTTCATGCATGGTTAATGCAACAGCTGCTCCACCTGAGGCTGGCACAGTATAAAGGTCTCCTTTATAACTAAAAACAATGGTTTGTCCATCTGGAGAAATAGCCGGATAACGCATCCATAAAGGAGGGTTTTGAGCAGATACTGTAAAAGCAAATGCAAATAGGCAAATGACAATAATTGTTTTCTTCATAAGTGTTTAATTTTGTGGGAGTCTAAAGATAGATATCATAACTATGCAAACAACAATTTTAGCTGAAAAATTAAAGCAAATACCGTCCTTTCATCCATATCCAATTGTTGCTTTTAATCCTTTAACTGAGTTGATGTTGAAAATGGATTTTACGAGTGCCAATACTGATTTAACACCTGAAATAATTGATAATGTTGAATTGTTTGCTAACTATATAGCTCAACAATTAAAATCAGCTGGTGCCGCTTATGGAATTGGAGGCTATGATGAACACAGAACGGTATATAGTAGAAGCAAGGTATTTGATAGTTCAAACAATGCATCGCCCCGAAGATTGCATTTAGGTATTGATATATGGGGACCAGCAGGGACGGAGGTTTTTGCTCCAATTGAAGGTATCGTTCACAGCTTTGCGTTTAATCAACAATATGGCGACTATGGAGCTACTATAATACTACAACATCAAATAGATAATCTGCAATTGTATAGTTTGTATGGTCATTTATCTTTAGCTGATATTCAAATAATAAAAAAAGGTGATCATATTAATGCAGGCGATTTAATTGCTCATTTTGGAGAGCCTCACGAAAACGGACAATGGCCCCCTCACTTGCATTTTCAATTAATGCATGAGATTGAAGGAAATGTTGGGGATTACCCGGGTGTTTGTGCTTTAGAAAATCGTGATCATTATTTAAGTAATTGCCCAAACCCAGATTGCTTGATGAGTTTGATGCAATATGCTAAATAGTTATTCCCATTTTTTAATTTCTCCAGAAAGAATGGTAAATATTCCCTTGTTATTTTCAGTTGCTTTATGAACCATGCATGCGGCTATAGCACTAGCTTTAACTGCAGCATAATTTCGTAATGGACCAATCAATAATGGAGCAATAATTGAAAATAAAATTAGCCCGATTTTTTCTCCTAATCTATTTTCTTTTCTTTCTCCTTCAATAAAAGAAGGGCGAAGAATATATAAAGAATCAAAACCAATTTTTTGCAAACCTTCTTCCATCAATCCTTTTGTTCTACTATAGAAAATAGCTGAATTTGCATTTGCTCCCATGGAACTTACTACTAAAAATTGCTTGCTGCCTGCATTCTTTTGCAATTGAGCAATTTTAATTGGATAATGCAAGTCTACTTTTTCAAAAGCTTCTTTTGATTTTGCAATTTTAATGGTTGTTCCTAAACAGCAAAAAACATCATCTGCATTAACTGAAGTATTGATGGTTTCAAAATTGATGATTAGCTCTTTGAGTTTAGGGTGATTTATTTGAAGTGATTTTCTAACATAAATAGTAACAGTTGCATAATGCTCATTAGCCAATAACTGGTTAACCAATAACCCCCCTGTTAATCCAGATGCCCCTATAATTAATGCAGATCTTTGCTCCATCCTGCAAATTTATGAAACAATAGCAAGGCAATTTTTGTATTTTCGATTAATTATGCAAAACGATCAGCTTCATAATGCACCTAATAACCTAAACCCCGCCGATAAGGAGTTTGAAAATGCAATTCGCCCGAGTCAAATTGATGATTTTTCTGGTCAACCTCAGTTGATCGAAAATTTAGTCATTTTTATTAAAGCAGCAAAGATTAGAGGAGAAGCATTGGATCATGTATTGTTTCATGGTCCTCCAGGATTGGGTAAAACTACATTGAGTAGAATTGTAGCTAATGAATTAGGGGTGAACATTAAAGAAACATCTGGTCCAGTTATAGAAAAACCAGGCGACTTAGCAGGGTTGCTTACCAACTTGCAACCCAACGACGTTTTGTTTATAGATGAAATTCACAGACTAAGTACAGTAGTAGAAGAATATCTCTACGCTGCTATGGAAGATTTTAAGATTGATATTATGATTGATACCGGCCCCAATGCCCGAAGCATTCAAATTAACCTCAACCCATTTACTTTAGTTGGTGCAACTACTAGAAGCGGATTGCTTACAGCACCTTTATTATCAAGGTTTGGAATAAAATCTCGTTTAGAATATTACAATGCTACCATATTGCAAAAAATTATAGAAAGAAGCGCTGGAATATTAAATACAAATATTACTAAAGATGCCGCAAAAGAAATTGCAGGGAGAAGCAGGGGTACACCTAGAATTGCCAATAGTTTGTTGAGAAGGGTGCGCGACTTTGCCCAAGTTTTAAATGATGGTAAAATTGATATTGGCATTACTCAACATGCTTTAAAAGCTTTAAATGTTGATGCGCATGGACTAGATGAAATGGATAATCGAATTCTTTCTACAATTATCAATAAATTTAAAGGAGGCCCTGTAGGCATTACTACCATTGCAACTGCAGTTGGCGAAGAGTCTGGCACTATTGAAGAAGTATACGAACCATTCTTAATTCAGGAAGGTTTTTTACAAAGAACCCCAAGAGGGAGAGAAGCTACATTAAAAGCCTACAATCATCTTGGGGTTTCCATGAAAAGAGGTGAGGATGGAGAACTGTTTAGTTAGGCGCAACTAAACGGAATCCATTACCATGGATATTTACAATTTCAATAGTTGTATCTTCTCTTAAATATTTTCTAAGCTTAGCAATATACACATCCATACTTCTTCCGTTGAAGTAAGTATCGCTGCCCCATATTTTTTTCAATGCTCTTTCACGAGGGAGCAAATCATTTTTATGTTCAGCGAGCATCTTAAGTAATTCATTTTCTTTTGGAGAAAGTGTTTGAACCGTATCACCTTTTTTTAGCTCTCTTAATTTTGGATTAAAATGATAAGACGCTAAATCAAATTCAATATTATCGCTGATTCTATTTTCTTCTTCGCTTCTTTTAAGTATAGCCTTAATTTTTAATAATAGAACTTCACTATCAAAAGGTTTTGTAATGTAATCATCGGCACCCAATTTATATCCTTGAATAATATCTTCTTTCATGGTTTTAGCACTTAAGAAAAACAAAGGGACATCAGGGTCAATATCGCGAATTTCTTCTGCCAAAGTAAAACCATCCATATTTGGCATCATTACATCTAATAAACAAATATCAAACTTCTCACGTTGAAAAGCAGCTAGCCCTAATCTGCCATCTCTTTCGAGAATAATGTCGTAATCGTTTAACTCTAAATAATTCTTTAAAACCATACCTAAGTTGGTATCGTCTTCACAAAGCAATATTTTATAATTTTTCTTGTCTTCCATGTTTTGTTAATTGTCGAATTAAAATTAATGTATTCGCAAGTTACAAAGAACCTTTTTTAAAAACTTGTTAAAATAGTTAAAAGGGAAGATTTTTAAAATGCCTATCAGGTATGGTTTTCAGGAGACTAATGCCATCTTTTTTTGTTTAATTGTTAAACCAATTGTCTTTAAAGACTTTATTCTGTATTATTTGGATGCTGTTTAACTAAGTGTCCTATTTTTTATTTTTAATTGTAGTACACAAGATTTATATAAAAATAACTGTTCATTTGCTACTTTGCAGTAAATATAGATTCTATGCCTAATCAAGATGAATTTTTACAAGCAGTAAAGACTGGTTATCAATTTAAAGGAGAGAATGTAAAAATTGGCTGTGGTATGCTCAATGGTGAAGTGGTTGCAGGAGCTGATGTTTTTTTACCGTTGAAAACCATGAATAGGCATGGATTAATAGCTGGCGCTACGGGAACCGGTAAAACCAAAACGCTTCAAATGATCAGCGAGTGTTTAAGTGATAATAGTGTGCCTGTTTTATTAATGGATATTAAAGGAGACTTAAGTGGATTAGCTGCGGAAGGTTCATTAAATGATAAAATTAAAGATCGAGCTGACAAAATTGGGGTAGATTGGAAAGCTGCTGCTTATCCTGTTGAATTAATGACTCTAAATAAGGGCAATGGGGTTAAAATGCGCGCTACCGTTAGCGAATTTGGTCCAGTTTTATTGAGTAAAATTCTTGGTTTAAATGATACCCAAGGAGGTGTTGTTTCTATGATATTTAAGTATTGCGATGATAATACAATGCCTTTGCTCGATTTAAAAGACTTTATTAAAGTGCTTCAATATATTGGAGCTGAAGGAAAACAAGAATTGGAAAAAGCTTATGGTAAGATATCTACAACAACTACCGGAACAATTTTACGTAAAGTAGTAGAATTACAACAACAAGGTGCTGATGTTTTTTTTGGTGAAAAAAGTTTTGAGATAGACGACCTAATGCGAATAAGTGATGATGGAAGAGGGGTATTGAATATTTTGCGCGTAACAGATATGCAAGATAAACCAAAGCTTTTCTCCACTTTTATGTTGCAGTTATTGGCAGAATTATACGCTACTTGCCCAGAAGAAGGCGATTTAGATAAACCTAAATTAATTTTATTTATTGATGAAGCTCATTTAATTTTTCAAGAAGCATCAGACGCTTTGTTGCAACAATTAGAAACTATTATTAAGTTAATACGTTCTAAAGGTATTGGTATATTCTTTTGTACCCAAAATCCACAAGATATTCCTGCTTCAATTTTAAGTCAGTTAGGTTTAAAAGTTCAACACGCATTAAGAGCATTTACTGCCGCAGATCGTAAAACCATTAAACAAGCAGCTGAAAATTTTCCGGAATCTGATTTTTATCAAACTGATGAATTGTTAACTCAATTGGGTATTGGAGAAGCATTCATTACTTTATTGAATGAAAAAGGAATTCCAACTCCTTTAATTCATACTATGCTTTGTACTCCTAAGAGTAGGATGGATGTACTAACTGATGATGAGATAGGTGCTATTACTAAAAAAAGTAAGTTGGTTGCCAAATACAATCAAATAATAGATAGCGATAGCGCTTATGAAATACTAACAGCAAAGCTTGAAGCAGCACAAGCTAAATCTGATGAAACAGCAGAGCAAAATACTCAAACTAAATCTACTAAAAAGGAAGATGGTTTTTTTGATAATCCAGTAGTTAAGCAGGTTGGAAGAACAGCAGCATCCATTATCACAAGAAGTTTATTAGGTGCTTTAGGATTAGGAGGAAGATCGACTACAAGGAGGCGTTAATATTAAATTTTCAGCCACTTTATTTCGTTGGTTTCTGTGATTAAAATTTTTTCTTCAGATTGAAGAAATGTGAGGGCGGCCCAAACTTTTTCTTTATTTAATAATTTAAAGGAATCAATAAATGTGTTAAGTGCAATAGTTGAGGATTCAATTGATTTTAATTTTTCTTCAATGGTTGTAAATTCTTTACTTGTTAGATTTCTTCTTTTCTCATTTAAACAATTATCGCATACTCCACAGTTCTTTTTAGATTCATCACCAAAATAATTAGAAATAAATTTACTTCTACATGTTGTTAATACTGAAGTATAATGTGTAATTGTTTGCACCCTTTCTTCATATAGCTTTTTTCTCTCTAAATAAGCATTTTGGTTTATTACTAAATATTCTGCAGGTGCTCTATTTACCAAAAATTGAATTTGAGGAGTTTCCTTTTTAGGTAAGTACTCAATAATTCCATGAATCATTAGCTGTTTTAGAGCCAAGTTAATTTCCTCCGTTTTAAGTCTGCATATTTTAGCAATCTGTTGTTCATAAACTGAAACCCTATTATTAATTATTCCTTCGTATGTTCTTAATAATACTTTTATTACAGGTTCTAGTGCTGGATTTTCTTTTTCAAATAAAGTAAGTGAATCTTTATCTGCTGTAAATGAAACTTGTGAGGGCAAGAAAATATTTTCTGAAAAACTAATATGATCTTCTTGTTCTAATACTTTTAAAACGTTTACCACCAAAAGCGCATCTAACTTAAAGTTTTTTGTAAAACCGGCTAAGTCAAAATTGTAATAGATGCCTTCCCCACTTCCTACAGGTATTTGTAAGTAATCTGCAATTGCTTGGTAAACTTGCTTTATAATTTTAATAGTTGGAAATTTTTTTTGAGAGTTAGATTGTAAATCCGCTATATCTTTTAACTGATACAGCAAAACTGCATAAGCTTTTTTACCATCTCTTCCAGCTCTTCCTGCCTCTTGGTAATAATTTTCTAAACACTCAGGAACATCATGGTGAATTACAATTCTTACATCTGCCTTGTCTATTCCCATGCCAAATGCGTTGGTACAAACCATTGTTCTTATTTTGTTTTGTAACCATGCTTGCTGCTTCATTTCTCTAATAGGTTGCGTTAATCCGGCATGATAAAAATCGGCTGCTATACCTTGCAAGGCAAGTGCTTCAGCAACTTTTTTGGTTTGTTTCCTATTGTTACAATATACTATACTGCTTCCTTCTACCTTTTGAAGTATATCTAGAATTTTATTGATTTTACTGTCTACTAAAAAATTACTGTACGATAAATTAGCCCGCTCAAATGATTGCCTAAAAACCGCAGTTTGTTTTAATGCCAATTTATTAATGATATCATTCTGCACTCTTGGTGTTGCAGATGCTGTTACAGCAATTAATGGAATATTACCTAATTGTTTTTTAGTTGCAGCAATTCTTAGATAGGGCGGTCTGAAATCATAGCCCCACTGCGAAATACAATGTGCTTCATCTATTACCAGTAAATTGATTGGTAGATCTGGAATGAATTCCATGAAAAGGTTACTTTCTAAACGTTCAGGTGAGCAATACAAAAATTGAAACCTTCCTTCAACTGCTTCGCGAAGTAATTTTTTTACTTCATAAAAAGTAAGTCCACTGTGTAATGCAGCAGAAGGAATCCCTTTTTGATTTAAGGAATCAACTTGGTCTTTCATTAATGCAATTAATGGACTAATTACCAAGCACATTCCTTTTAGCATTATGCCTGGAACCTGAAAGCAAATGGATTTGCCTCCGCCTGTAGGAAGTAAGGCCAATGTATCATTTCCATCTAAAACAGATTGAATAATTGCTTCTTGCGATGGACGAAAGTTTTGATGCTTCCAGTATTTTGCTAATATTTCTTTCGGATTACTCAATAGAATTTATACAACTTTCTTAAAATTAAGCCTTACAGAATTAATGGCAAGAACAACATCACTTAACCCCATTGCTAAAGCACTAAAACTTGGACTTAAAAATCCAAAAGCTGCGATTGGTATAGCTGCAACATTATAAATTAGTGCCCAAAATAAATTTTGTTGAATGGTAATATATGTATGCTTGCCTAATCCCAATGCTAGTGGTAAGTTTTTTAAACCGTTATTCATTAAAATTACTTCGGCACTTTGTACTGCAATTTGTGAAGCTTCACTCAATGAAATACCTACAGTTGCTTTTGCCAGTGCTGGCGCATCATTAATTCCATCTCCGACCATTGCAGTAGGTGTGATATTGTTTAGTAACTCAATGCGCGATAGTTTTTGTGCTGGAGTTTGTTCGGAAAATACTTCATCTATTTGCAATTGTTGCGCAAGTTTTTCACAACTGGCTTGATTATCACCACTTAGTAGAATTGTTTTAATTCCCCTTTTTTGTAAATATTGAATAAGAGAAAAAGCCTCTGTTCTAATCTCATCTGCTAAATCAATCCATCCTAAAAATGTTTCATTTTTAATGATATAAATATTGTGAGTGTCATCATTAGTAAGCATATTTGCTATCTTATACGATCCTGCTATATAAGTATTGCCTTCTTTATCTGTTGCTTTCATTCCCAACCCCTTTATTTCTTCAATATTGCTAAAGCGGATATCATCTTTTACTTTCCATTCTTTAGCAATTGTTTTTGCTAATGGATGATTGGAATATTTTTCTAGTGAATAAGCAATTCGTTTTAATTCATCTATTCCGATTAAATCTCCATCAACTGTTAATCTTGTATTTGAAATAGTAAATTTTCCAGTTGTTAATGTGCCTGTTTTATCAAAAACAACTTGCTTGATATCTTTAAATAATTCTAAACTCTTGGTATTTTTAAAGAGTACGCCATTTCTCGCAGCCCTACCTAAGCCAACAGCAATTGCAGCAGGTGTAGCTAAGCCCATTGCGCAGGGACAAGAAATTACCAATACAGCAATTGAACGCATTAAACTTTGGGTAAATGCTTGTTCCCCAACGGTGTAGTTCAACAAAAAAGTAAGTAATGAAATGCCAATTACTACTGGAACAAAAATGGCACTTATTTTATCGGCAAGCTGTTGCACTGGCGGTTTTTCGGTTTGTGCATTTTTTACCATTTGTAAAATATTGCCCAAAATGGTATCGTTTCCTATTGCTGTAATATATGCTTTTGCATTTCCTTCAACAACAATACTTCCTCCAATTAAAAGATCTTTTTCTTTTTTATTAATAGGTAAAAATTCACCTGTCACAATCGATTCGTCAATAGAAATCTCTCCCGACAAAATCTTACAATCCATCGGTACCGCTTCTCCACTTTTTATTAGTATCAAGTCGCCCACTTTTAATGAGCTACTTTCTACAGGAAAAATATGCTCTTGGTGTTGATCATCATAGGCAATCATATTTGCCATTGATTTTTGTGCGCTGACTAATTTTCGGAGAGCAGATTGAGTAGTCTCCACCGATTTATCTTCCAACCAATTGCCTAAAAAAACCAGTGTAATTATGGTAGCAGTGGTTTCATAAAACATATACTCCGCTGCCTGCCCTGTAAGTGTTCCATATAAACTGTATACAAATGAAGCAATTGCACCAATGGCAATCAATACATTCATGTTGGGAATTCCTTTTGATACACTATGAATTGCACTTCTTCCAAAAAAATCCATGCCTACAATAAAAACAGGTAATGTAAGCCCAATTTGAACGTATGGATTCATCAGTAAATGAATATGAATTCCCGGAATCATATGAACCATCAATGGTGAAGTAAAAATCAAACAAAAAATAAAACGCTGTAAATGATTTTTAAATAATTTCTTACTACCATTTATTGTCTCTCCATTTTTTACTTGATATCCAAGTGCGTCTATTCCTTTTTGAATATCTATTTTATTAATTCCGTCTGGTAAATTAAAGCTCACCTCTCCACCTAAAAAATTAACCCTAACATCGTTAAGTCCCTTACCATTCAAATATTTATCAATAGTAAGCGCACAGTTGGTGCAACTCATACCTACCACTTTCCAATCTATTTTTTCCATATCCTGCTTCATAAATACAAATTTACAAAAGCTCGGTGTCAGTAGAGAAAGCATTTGTTGACTAAATCCTTCAAATTCT
>JAYVRC010000133.1:0-2576 GCA_043776615.1 Sphingobacteriia bacterium | reverse complement strand
AAAAATAATATTTCATTTTTTCAGTAGCACCGCTTATCGAAACTTCATGAGATTCCGTTTTTCCATCTTGCAAATAAAAGTTTCTCCAATCTCCAGCTCCTCTTGAAGAAGCTAAGTCCCATATACCTTGGCGTTGAGCCGAAGATAAATTAAACAATGTTGAACCTGCAGGAAACTGTCCTGAAGATATTCTATTAGAAATCATAGAATCAACAATTGGATTAGTAAGTGCAGCATCAAATTCCCATTGTAATTTTTCTTGAGAATTCATTAACGCAACGTTAGGGAGCTCTTGCAAGCTTACAAAACCTCTTTGATAAGAATACCTAACTTGGGCTACCCCAGCTTTACCGGATTTTGTAGTAACAACCAATACTCCATTAGCAGCTCTTGAACCATAAATTGCAGCTGCTGATGCATCTTTCAAAACAGAAACATTTTCAATATCATTTGGATTTATTAATCCAAATGCTGTTGAAGAAACTTGAATACCATCAATCATAATTAGTGGCTCATTTGAGGCGTTTATAGAACCTGTTCCTCTTATTCTAATGAAACCAGCTGCGCCAGGTTGACCGCTTGAACCAACAACCTGTAAACCTGCAGTTTTACCTTGAAGCAACTGTGTAAAGTTGCTTATTGGTTTTTGAGCTAATTCTTTACTACCTATTGTAGAAATTGCTCCGTTTAAATCTTTTCTTTTTACTGCTTGATAACCTACAACAACCACTTCATCTAAACTTTTATCAACTGGTAATAATTGTACATTAAGTGTTGGGGTAGTTCCAATTTTTACTTCTTGTTCTTGCATTCCAATGTAAGAAACCAATAAGGTTTTTGCAGATGTGGGGACTGATATAGTAAATGCTCCCTGATCATTTGCAGAAACACCTTGGGTAGTTCCTTTTACACGAACCGATGCACCTGCAATTGATTTTCCATCTGGATCGGTTATTTTACCTGTAATGGTTCTGTTTTGTGCACTAAGTTGTAGCGCAGATAGTACCACACACAGAAATAATGTGACTGGTTTTCTCATTTTTTTCAGTTTTTTAATTTAAGTAGCGCGAAATTAGTTAAAGAATTGGTAAACAAACAGTAAACTTGCTTAGTTTGTTTAATTACGTTAGCTTATTCACCGATTATTTTGTAGAAATAATGTATTTAAAGCCCTATTGATAGGGGATTTAAATACATTACAAAAATTACTGCTATTAAGGATTATGCAATATGGTTGCCCCTCCAAGAGTAGTTGTTCCTGCATTTGGATGCCCAGCAGCAAAACCTCTAATCAACCAAGTATATGATTTGCCATCTCTAACTGTGAAAGTAGTAATTGGACTCAAAACTGCTGATCCCGCTACTGTTGTTGTTAAAGTATAAGTACCAGATGGAATATTGGTATATGCAGAGAGTGCTGTTTCATTTGGGGTTGCACTTAATCCAACATAACTCACATTACTAAATGTAGTTGTACCAGTTGCAGCAACACCAAAACCATCAGTACTTCTAGTAAGAGTAATGGTAGCAGCTCCTAGGTTTGGAGATAGATTTAGCATACGAATGTTTGAAGTACCTACAGCAGGTGGCTTTGGATCATTGTTTAAGGCCAATATTTTTATGGTATTGGTTGGACTCAAAGTATCATAAGCAAAGAAAGAAGTAGTACTAGCTGCTGACAAGGAAGCAATTCTTGATGCTAAATCTGCTGAACCAGTTAAAGTTCTTACTGCTACTGCTACACTTCCAGGAGTAACACCAGCATACGGACCTGATAAACTAGTGTTGTAAGCAATACTTGATTGCGCACCAAAAATCAACAAATTATTGCCATTCAAATTAACAGTAATATTTGAAGGTACTCTTAATGCATAATTATGAACCGCTACAAAAGCTGAAGCGTTTGGATCTGCCTCTGCTGCGGGTATTTCCTTTTTGCAAGAACTTAAAGTAGCAATTGCACCAAGCATACATGCGTACAATCCCAGTTTAATAAAAATATTTTTTTTCATGCTAAATTATTTTAAAACAATCAATATTAATAGAATGGATTTTGTTTAATTATTGGATTTTGAGTAACCTCACCAATTGGTATTGGCCAAATAAAACGGAAATCATTATATGGAATAGCTGGTTGAGAAGCATTAACCGGCACTCCGATGCCATATAATGCAGCTCCACTTGTTCCGTTTGCTACTTTAGAAGGGATACCTGCTGCTCTTAATGAAACAATTGGGTCCATTGCAGTTCTATGAATATCTGGCCAACGACGGCCTTCAGCTAAAAACTCTATCCTACGTTCGAGTAAAATAGTTGCAACTAAGTCAGTAGGTGTTGCAAAACTAGCAACTGTAAACTGTGTTGCAGCAGGTGATGCACTTGAACGATTTCTAACTATATTTAATAAATCAACGCTACGTGAAGAAACCGCACCTGTTGAAATTCTAGCTTCAATTTCTGCTTGGTTCAATAATACTTCGGCCCAACGAATAATTGGAGTATTATCTCCTCTGTTTACATAATCGGTATATTTAGTGGTCATAATTCCAGAACTGATTGCATTACTCCCCAACCTA
>JAYVRC010000132.1:0-2588 GCA_043776615.1 Sphingobacteriia bacterium | reverse complement strand
GAGGATATGCTTCTTTCGATTATACGCCAATAGACAATAGAGTAGCAGATATTGTAAAAATGGATATTTTATTGAATAATGAAAAAGTAGATGCATTAAGTGCTTTAATTCATAGGGGAAGGGCGCAGGATTTTGGTAGAAAGTTATGCGAAAAATTAAAAGAACTATTACCAAAGCAACAGTTTCAAATTTCTATACAAGCAGCAATTGGTGCAAAAGTTATTGCCCGCGAAAATATTAGCGCAATGCGTAAAGATGTAACTGCCAAATGTTATGGTGGTGATATTAGCCGTAAGCGTAAATTATTGGAGAAGCAAAAAGAAGGTAAAAAGAGAATGCGCCAAATTGGTAATGTAGAAATACCACAGGAAGCTTTCTTGGCGGTGTTAAAGCTCGACTAATAATTAAGTACTTCAGGAACATAAATCCAGCGGCCTAATTCCCATTTAAACCCCTCAATATTACCATGGGGTACAAGTGTATGCTTTTTACTTATTTCTCCAGTTTCGCTCACTAATTTTGCAAATACGATTCGATCTATTTCAGGATCGTAATTTAATTTTGCATTGGCTTCTTTTTTAAATTCTAAACAAAATCGAAATGCCGGTTGAGGAGGTTTAATTGGATCATTGGGATAACTAAAATACCTGCCACCAAATACTGGTTTATTGTTATTATCGAAAGTTAACACTTCCACCCATTTCTTTGTAGTTCTTGCATCATTCTCATCATAGCCAATTAAAGTATAATATTTTTTATTGTTATAAGTCTTCAACACAATATTGTAATAAAGTGCGCCAATCCAATTTTCATTGGTTCTTACAGAATCTACCGGACGTTCTGTAAAATCAGTTCCATCGTATAAAGGAATTAATTTTAATGATCCATCATTGGTTTTAAATTGAATGGCGCCTTTGTATCTATAGTAGGTATAGTCTTTCATTAGCTGCCATGTAATTATACGAAAGCTGCTATCAGGAGCATATAATCTTGATATCGTTTTTAATGAATCGAAACCATAATTAAAAGAATAAGGAATTTTTAAAGTTTGAACCAATGAACGTGTAAAGAAACTATCTGCCCTCAATCGATCAATGATTTCATCGGCATTAACAATATCGAAAGCATAAGATTTTAGCTTGCTTTCAGCTGTACTCAAAGCTCTTTTATCAACTGTAGATTGTGCAGTTAAATTGATAAAACTAATTGTAACAAATAATAAAATTAGAAATGATTTCATGATTTTATAAGCGCTTGCTAAAGCAATGTACAATCTAAAATGAGTATTTTAAATACACACTATCAATTTTATCATTTCCTTAAAGTATTGCAGGCTGAAGCAAAAGCAAATAAATCGGCAAATCTGAGATCAGTTTGCGGGTTAGGGAAAGGTACTTCTGGGTGAGTAGTGGCAACAAATACAGTATGCATGCCAGCATTTCTTCCAAAATGCATATCACTCATTCTATTACCAACCATGATACTTTTTGAGAAATCAATTTCTGGGTAGTCTTGCTTTGCTTGAAAAGCCATGCCGGGTTGAGGTTTTCTATTTGGACTATCATCCTCTATATCAGAACAAAAATATACTTTATCTATTTTTCCTCCCCCCAATTCAATTGTATGAAGCATATTTTGATGAATGCTGTTTAAATCAGCTAAGCTCATTAATCCTTTGCCAATTCCTTTTTGATTGGTGGTGATAACAATTCGTTGAAAGCAGTTGTTCAAAAAAGGAATTGCTTCTAAAGTATTTTCGTATAAAATAAATTCTTCCCAATTACGGATATAGTCGTTATTTTTTTCGTGATTGAGCACTCCATCACGGTCTAAAAACAAGGTCCAGGTTTTATCGATTAAGCTTAAATTAAACATTCTAAAAAATAGCGGCTTCTACCAATTCACAAATAATATGTCCCAATAAAATATGACTCTCTTGAATACGCGGTGTGGTGTCAGAAGGTACGTTCAATAAAAAATCAGAGAATGGTAAGAGTTTCCCCCCAGTGCTTCCTGTAAATCCAATAGTAGTAATACCTTTTGCTCTTGCTGCTTCAAAAGCTTTGATGATGTTTGGAGAGTTTCCAGAAGTTGTTAACCCAATTAATACATCTCCTTTTTCCATAGTGCCTTCTACCAACCTTGCATAAATATCATCATAACTATAGTCGTTGGCTACAGCAGTTAAATACGAAGTATTACAATGAAGTGCATCTGAAGGCAATGCTCTTCTGTTTTTATAAAAACGCCCAGAAAATTCTGCTGCTAGGTGTTGAGCATCAGCAGCACTTCCGCCATTGCCACAGAACATTACTTTGTTGCCATTTTTAAATGAATTGGTAACAACAGTTACAATTTCTTCGAGACTATTTTGTATTAATTCATCTGCTAAAATGCTTTGCTTAACATCAATTGAAGCTTGTATTAAAGTTTGAATGGATTTCTTCATTTGTTTTATTTGTGCTTAGCTAAAGAAATAATAGTAGTAGTTAGAACATCCCAGCTGTATTTTTCTTTGCTTTTACGAAGTTGAGGTAAAAAATGGTTTTCACCTAATTCATATAATTTTTTAATGCCAATGGCAATGC
>JAYVRC010000131.1:0-2589 GCA_043776615.1 Sphingobacteriia bacterium | reverse complement strand
ATTATACTCAAATAATTCCTGGCTGTTTTTATAGATTAGGAGTTCGCAATGAAACAAAAGGAATTGTACATCAAGTGCATACTCCCAAATTTGATATTGATGAAAATGCAATTGAAATTGGTATAGGAATGATGGCGTTCTTAGGAACGAATTTATTAAAGAAATGAGTGAAAGAATATTTTAATTAATTTGTATTATGTCTAAACAAAGAGAGTTAAGAAGGGATCAAGCATTAGAATATCATTCAAGTGGTAGACCTGGTAAAATAGAAGTTGTACCTACAAAAGAAGCCAAAACACAACGTGATTTATCTCTAGCATATAGTCCAGGAGTAGCTGAACCGTGCAAAGAAATATTTAATAATATAGAAGATGTTTATAAATACACGGCTAAAGGAAATTTAGTAGGGGTCATAACAAATGGAACAGCAGTTTTAGGATTGGGTGATATTGGTCCGGATGCGAGTAAACCAGTGATGGAAGGTAAAGCTGTATTGTTTAAAATATTTGCTGATATAGATGTTTTCGATATTGAAATTAATGAAAAAGATCCTGAGAAATTTGTACAAATAGTAAAGTCATTAGAACCAACATTTGGAGGAATTAATTTAGAAGACATTAAAGCACCAGAATGTTTTTATATAGAACAACAGCTGAAAGAGCAAATGAAAATTCCTGTAATGCATGATGATCAACATGGTACAGCAATTATTAGTAGTGCTGCTATGTTAAATGCATTGGATTTGCAGAAGAAAAAAATTGGACGTGTAAAGTTTGTAATTAATGGAGCTGGTGCTGCGGCAATGGCTTGTATTCAATTGTATGTTGCATTAGGTGCAAAGTATGAAAATTTTATCGTGTTTGATAAAGATGGAGTATTGCATGAAGGAAGAACAGATTTAGGACCAATTAGAACAAAATTTGCAGTAAAGAAAAGTGATTGGACTTTAGAAAAAGCAATGAAAGATGCCGATTGCTTTTTAGGATTAAGCGTTGGCAATGTGGTTACCCCTGCTATGATAAAATTAATGGCAAAAAACCCTATTGTATTTGCGATGGCAAACCCAGATCCTGAAATCACTTATGATGCTGCAGTTGCTGTTCGAAAGGATATAATTATGGCTACTGGAAGATCTGACTTTCCTAATCAGGTAAATAATGTGTTAGGGTTTCCTTATATTTTTAGAGGTGCGTTAGATGTAAGAGCAACACAAATTAATGAAGCAATGAAACTCGCTGCCGTTAGGGCTTTGGCTGAGTTAGCAAGAACAACTGTTCCAGACATTGTAAACATGGCTTATAATCAAACAACAATGTGCTATGGTCCAGAATATATTATTCCAAAACCACTAGATCCAAGATTATTGTCAACTATTGCTCCTGCAGTAGCAAAAGCTGCAATTGCTAGTGGTGTAGCTCAAAAAGAAATTACTAATTGGGATGCATATGCATTAGAGTTGAACAAGCGATTAGGACTAGACAATCAGTTAATTAGGGTTATAGGAAATAAAGCCAGAAAAGATCCTAAGCGATTGGTATTTGCTGAGGCAGATAATTTAAAAATATTAAAAGCTGCAAGTATAGTTTATGATGAAGGTATTGCGTATCCAATTTTATTAGGGGATCCTATTAAAATAAATAAAATTGCCGAACAGAATAATCTCGATTTAATGGATATTCCAATAATAGATCCTCGCAGTGAAGCAATGGAAGCCAAAAGAGAGTTCTATGGCGAATTATTTTTTAATAAAAGAAGTAGAAAGGGATTTAATCATTATGAGAGTTTAAAAATAATGAAAGACCGAAATCATTTTGGTTGTATGATGGTAGAAACAGGTGATGCGGATTGTATGTTATCTGGGTTAACTAAAAGTTATGCTGAAGCTATTCGTCCAGCTTTGCAAATTATTGGAACAGAAGAAGGAGTAAAGAAAATTGCAGGAATGTATTTATTGCTTACTAAAAAAGGACCTTTGTTTTTAGCTGATACCACTGTAAACTTTTCTCCAACTTCAGAAGAATTAGCAGATATTACAATGATGGTGGCTAAAGAAGTTAGAAATTTTAATATTACTCCACGAATTGCCATGCTGAGTTATAGTAATTTTGGAAGTAGCGATTCGCCAGAAGCCAAGCTTGTAGCAGATGCCACTAAATTATTAAAGCAACGAAATCCTTCATTAATTGTTGATGGTGAAATACAAGGAAGTCTTGCTTTTAATAAAGAAATCTTGAAAGATAATTATCCATTCAGCGAATTAGTAGATGAAGATGTGAATGTATTGATATTTCCCAATTTAACGGCTGGTAATGTGGCTTACAACTTATTAAAAGAAGTTGGCGGAGCAGATGCAATTGGACCAATTTTACTTGGACTTAAAAAGCCAGTACATGTGTTACAATTAGGTAGTACAGTAAGAAATATTATTAATATGGCGCTTGTTGCAGTTGTAGATGCTCAGCTTAAATGCCGTGTTGATACAAAAGAACAGATTCAAAGAAGCAATTGGTGGAAGCGAAAAAAAAAGTAAACAAATAATACAGCATTGATTATTATGTTGATGTGATTAGCTTTATATTGATTAATTTC
>JAYVRC010000130.1:0-10084 GCA_043776615.1 Sphingobacteriia bacterium | reverse complement strand
ACCATCCTTTGTAGTAACAACTCGTTTTTGTGGCTGATGAATATGTCCACATATTACATAATCGTATTTTTTAGCAATGGCTAATTCGGCAGCTGTTTGTTCAAAATCTCCAATCCAAGCAACCGCTTTTTTAACTCCATTCTTTACCTTTTTACTAAAACTCATTTTCTCTTTTCCAATCAATTTCAACAACCAATTAATGAAACTATTAATCAGAATAAGTAAATCATACCCATGTCCGCCTAGCTTTGCTAAAAATTTTACACCACCTTTTGTAGTTGCATCAAAAACATCACCATGAAAAATCCAAGTCATTTTACCATTAACTTCCATTACAACTTTATCGGTTAACTGAAAATTACCCATATTCATATCGCTATACCTGCGTAAAGCTTCATCATGATTACCAGTTATATAAATTACACGAGTGCCTTTGCTCAATAAATTCATGATTTCTTTAATCACTTGCATATGAGCTACAGGAAAGTATCTTTTATTGAACTGCCATATATCTATTATATCTCCATTCAACACAAGAATTTGTGGTTGAATACTTTTAAGATAGTTAACGAGTTCTGTTGCATGGCAACCATAGATTCCCAAATGCAAGTCACTCATTACTACAACTTCAATCGGACGTCTGTCCATATATAAGAGTTTAGCAAAAAACCAAACTATATATTAATTGAAAGTTAGCATAAGGTTACGCTATTGTTAATTAAAGGTCGCCTAACAACGGGCGCATAATAATATCTTCAACAACTGCCATTGCAGATAATTGAGATGCAGCATACACCATTTTAGCTACATCGTCTACTTCCATAATTCTGTTAGGATCTATATCAAATCCATCCCAACTAGCGCTTAGTGTAGCACCTGGACAAACAGCTGTAACTTTAATGCCTTTTGGTTTTAATTCTTCGCGTAAATTTTTACTAAAACCCAATAAAGCAAATTTGCTAATACTATAACTCCCTCCATTAGCATAAGCGTTTAAAGAAGCTATAGAACAAATATTAAATATATGACCATGGGCTTTTTCAATCATAGAAGGAAGCAAAGCTCTTGTAAGATAATAGGCACTGTATAAATTTGTTTCAATCATTTGCTCTAATACACCATCAGCTTCATTATGAATACTACCTGGAGTAAACTCTCCAGCATTATTTACAATAATATCTGGAGTTCCATGTTGCAAGCACCAATTAGCAAACTCAATCACTTCAGCCTTAATACTCATATCACAAGGCTTTCCTTTAATGGTAGCACTAGGAAATTCAGTTTGCAAATTAGCTACAGTATCATACAATTGCTTTTCTCCCCTACTACACAATAAAATAGTATTAGCTGATTTTGCAAATTGCGCAGTAATTGCCTTACCTATTCCTTTTGAAGATCCTGTGATGATAATAACCATAATCTAAAATTAAAAATTGGGAAACTGATTCTTGTACGAAGTAACAATTTATCATTGATATAATTCAAATTGAAGATTGAAGATTGAATTCAGTACTTACCTTCGCAATATGAACTATCGTCACCTTTTTTTCGACCTCGATCATACTTTATGGGATTTTGAAACAAATTCAAAAGAAGCCATGCTCGATATTTTTAATAACAATCAGTTAAATAATATTGGAGTGACCAGTTTTGATCTCTTTTTTGAAAGGTATAGCATTCATAACCATATACTTTGGGATAAATATTCTAGAGGAAAAATTAAGCAGGATGAATTAAGATGGAAGCGAATGTGGCTCGCTTTGCTTGATTTTAAAATTGCCAATGAGCCGCTATCCCGAAAAATGGGACTAGAATTTCTAGATGTTTTACCTACAAAGAATAGTTTGTTTCCATATACGCATGAAATATTAACTTATTTAAAACAGAAAGGATATCTAATGCATTTAATTACCAACGGATTTGAAAAAGTACAATACCATAAACTAAGCAAGAGTAATATTGATGGATATTTTAATGAAGTAATTACATCGGAAGTTAGCAACAGTTTAAAACCCAATAAAGAAATTTTTGATTTTGCTTTACAAAAATCTGGAGCAAGAGTCAAAGAAAGTATTATGATTGGCGACAATATTGAAGCTGATATTAAAGGAGCTTTGAATGTAGGAATGGATTGCATTTTTGTAAATCATATAAATGCAATTACTGAAGTTTTACCAACCTACACTATTTATCATCTCAAAGAATTAGAAGCAATCCTATAAACAAAAAACCCGTTCAGCATTTCATCAGAACGGGTTTTAATAATAGTTTGACTTAAGTTATGCCTTTGGTGCTGGCTTAGTTGTAGCTTTTGTAGCTATTGCTTTTTTGCAACAATCCTTCATGTCTTTTCCTGCCATTTCTTTACCACAATCTTTAGATTTTGCACATTTCTTACCATCACCACCTGCAAATGCTACTCCACTAAATAAAAAAGCTGCTGTAGCAAATAAAAATACTTTTTTCATATATATAATTTAATTGATTGAATGATTGAAATTACTAATTTTATTGAAAGATTAATGTATTTAAATGTTAAAAATGATTAATTCATCGAATTCCAACTAGCTAAAACAGTTACACCACCCTTTACTACTTCATTCAAACCCACATTTATGGTTGTCCCTACTGGTAATAATACATCAACCCTGCTTCCAAACTTAATAAAACCATACTCATCACCTTGCTTTAATAACTGTCCAACTTTAGTATAATTACAAATTCTTTTAGCTAAAGCCCCTGCAATTTGCTTGTATAAAATTTCGCCATGATTGTTTTTTACAACCACACTCCAACGTTCATTCTCTGTTGAAGATTTTGGATGCCAGGCTACTAAATACTTCCCTTTATGGTATTGATTATATACAACTTCTCCATCCATTGGGTTTCGGTTAACGTGTACGTTGGCAGGACTCATAAATATGCTTACTTGAATTCTCCTGTCTTTAAAATACTCCACATCAGTAATTTCTTCTATTACTACAACCTTTCCATCTGCAGGACAAATAATTTGGTCATCATTTATAGTATGAACCCTTTTAGGAATTCTGAAAAAAGAAATGATGAATAGAAATAATCCAAGTGTACTAATAAATAAAGCAATTGCTAAAAATGGGAAACTACTGCTTAAAAAACTAAAAGAAATCATATTGAGCAGTCCGAATAAAAAAGCGGTAACTGCAATTGTTTTGTATCCTTCCCTGTGTATGGTCATTGGTAAATTTTGAAGAACAAATGTAAAGCTGAATTGGCAGAATGCTTATAAAAAAAGCCACAATACCAACCAAACAGCAGGAGCGGCCAACAATAAAGAATCAAAACGGTCTAAAAAACCACCATGACCTGGCATAATTGAGCCGCTATCTTTTACTCCTGCCATTCGTTTTAATTTACTTTCTAACAAATCGCCAAAAGTGCCTGCAATAGAAGCTGTTGTAGTAATAAGCAATAAAGTATTAATAGAAAAATGCCAGATATAATTTGCTCCAAATGAAACAACTAGCATGGCTAAAATTGCTCCTCCAATAGTACCTTCCCAAGTTTTTTTAGGGGATATTGGTGAGAGGGGAGTTTTACCTATTAATGATCCAACAAAATAGGCTATTGTATCATTTACCCAAATAGATGCAATGATTATCATTGGCAATACCCAATTGGGACCAACAAAATAATTGATACTGATTTTAAATAAATCCCTAATTAAAGTAAAAGGCAAATACATATATATAATACCTAATGCAGCATATTTTAATCCTGGCATAGGTAATTTAGCGAAGTTCGGATCAATCAAAGGCACCATTTTAGTAAGCTCAAAAATGCATCCGACTTGAATAACTAAAAATAACAAGTCAAAACTCCATTTACTCCACATAATTCCTCCCAACATAATAACAACAAAAACTATTGCTGTAATTGCTCTTGTGCGAAGTGCTGTAAGGTTTAGCGCCATAATTAATTAGTTAAGTAAACTCTTTTGAACCAACTGAGCTGCAGTTTCTTTTAAATGAGCTGGCACGTACAATTCAATTTCACCAAAATTTACATAGCTACTGTCTTGCTTATTTAATTGCTGTACAGGAACCTGATTCTCTTCTAGCATCCCTTGTATAATACTTGCTTCCGCAATGCTACGTGTAGCAAAAATTTTAGTCCACGAGTTCATAATGTTGGATTGACTGATTATTAGATATTACTTTTCCAGATTCAATTTTGAATAGTTTAAATAAAATGACTAACCCAGTTATTGCGAAAATACCAAACCAAATTGGCATTGACTCATCCATTACTTTTTCAATTGATTTGCCCATCATAGTTAAATAATACATCTGTGTTACAACAATCGCATTGTTTAAAAAATGCATAATTATGTTTAACCAAATATTTTTACTGTTGAAATAAACCAAACCCAATACTATTCCCAGTCCCACTCTTGGCAAAAATCCAAAATAAGATCCATGAACTGCACTAAAAATTATTGAAGTAACGATTATGCCCACCCAAGCATTTTTTGTCCATCCAATTAAAATATTTTGCAAGCCTCCTCTAAAGAATACTTCTTCAAAAATTGCTGGTGCCAAAGCTATAACCAATAAGCTCAAAAAATAATCTCCAATATTATTCATCTTAGCCATCGAGAGCATCGCATTTTTATATAGTTCTTCTAGCTCTCTAGCTTTTTTTATAAAAGAAGTGGGCATTGGAATTTTTTCGTTCAGTTCAGCCAAAGAACCACTTAAAAACAATGCTGTAACTGTAATTAAAATAACTAGTACAGTTTGTTTAATTGATAGTTGTTTAGTAAACCCTAAAGAATTAAAAGGAGCTGTACTACTAACTTTAGCAACAATCCAAGCTGGAATAAAAAAAGAGATAAATGTAGCAACGGTATTAAGAACCCTTGCTAAATTAGCATTCTCGGGCTTCAATAATTCGCTACCAGCCTGCAATAGAGGCTTATTTAATACTTCCGCAGCAATAAAACCCATTAAAAAACTACTTAAAACTAGGCTTACACCAAAAATTCCAATTAAAAGGGCAAACTGACTCCCAAATCCAACTAAAGGCTTCTGATTCATTGATTTGATTAATAAGATTGTAATTTCGCAAATTCTTTACCGCATTTGATGCATAAAGTATAAATGGTATTTACTGCAATATGGTTAAAATTGATCAAATAATACTTCCCGATTTTCCGCTTTTGTTAGCACCTATGGAAGATGTGAGCGATCCGCCTTTTAGAGCAGTATGCAAAGATAATGGTGCAGACCTTATGTATACTGAATTCATTAGCAGTGAAGGGTTAATACGCGATGCCATAAAAAGTAGAAAAAAATTAGATATTTTCGACTATGAACGTCCAGTTGGAATACAAATTTTTGGTGGCGATGAAGAAGCCCTTTCTTTAAGTGCAAAAATTGTAGAAGCGGTAAACCCCGATTTATTAGATATCAATTTTGGCTGCCCAGTAAAAAAAGTGGCATTAAAAGGTGCTGGTGCAGGGGTGTTGAAGGATATTGATTTAATGGTACGATTAACTGACGCAGTGGTAAAAAGTACTAAGCTCCCCGTTACAGTAAAAACACGTTTGGGTTGGGATGACCAAACAAAAAATATAGAAGAAGTAGCTGAAAGATTACAAGATGTAGGTATTAAAGCCTTAGCCATTCATGGAAGAACAAGGGCTCAAATGTATAAAGGAGAAGCAGATTGGTCGCTCATTGCTAAAGTAAAAAATAATCCACGAATTCATATTCCCATATTTGGAAATGGAGATATTGATAGTCCGCAAAAAGCAGTAGAATATAAAAATAGATATGGGGTTGATGGAATTATGATTGGCAGAGCTGCTATTGGTTATCCATGGATATTTAGAGAGATCAAGCATTTTATTTCAACAGGTGAAATATTACCTTCTCCAACATTATCGGAACGTATAGAAGTATGTAAAAAACATTTAAGCAAATCAGTAGAATGGAAGGGGCCAAAAGTAGGCATCTTTGAAATGCGACGCCATTATACTAATTACTTAAAAGGATTACCTGGCATTAAAGAATATAGAGGTAAACTAGTAACATTAATGTTGCCAGAAGAAATTGAATTGGTCTTAGATGAAGTAGCGGTTAAATACGAAGGGTTTACTATTGAACGTACCCCGATAGAATTGATCAATTATCATGAGAATTGTCCTGTTTAACTAAAATCACAAACCTCAAAAGTTATCCTAACTAATTGTTTTCAGCTCAATGTGAGAATGATGTAAGTATTTACAAGAATATTGCAATCATTCCAATACCAATGATGCTTAACTCTGCATAAGTAATTCTACAATTAGATTTAAATAAAAATAACAATGGAAAAAAGAATATTGGGGATCATTTTATCCCTATTGGGTATTGTCGGATTAATATACGCTGGTGCCGCTTTTTTAAATGGCAACAGTAATACCCGAAATATAAAAATGATTATAATTAGTGGTATTTTAGGAGCTGTGTTTTTTATAGCAGGAGTTGGCCTTGTAGGCAAAACAAAAGACAAAGAAACCTAGGTATAAAAAAAATTAACAACTATTTATTACGAATCGTCTTGTATATTTTTATCGCAGATAAAAGAATAAAAATAAAAACGATTAAGCCAATTAGTAGCCATAAGAAACTCAAACTTTCTTTTACCACTGCTAAAGCCACAATTGCTACTAAAAATACAGTTGCTACTTCATTCCAAATCCTCAATTGTTGTGATGTGTATTTAAAAATACCCTTTCCCTGTTGTTTAAAAATAATGTGCAGTGTAAAATGATAAGCATACAATCCTACAACAAATAATAACTTGATCATTAACCAATCCATTACAATAAAGTTGTACATTTTATACCAAACCAATAGACCCAGCATTAAAGTTAAAATAGCTGATGGCCATGCAATCCCATACCAAAGCCGTTTCATCATTATACCAAATTGCTTTTGTAGAACTTCTTTTTCAACACCGATTCTATCTTGGGCTTCAGTATTGTAAATAAATAATCTTGGCATATAAAAGATACCTGCAAACCAAGTTACAATAAAAATAATGTGCAATGTTTTTAAGTATAACATTTTAGATTTATAAAGCTTTGTTATGTCAATAACATTTCCGAATTACCATTATTGTATTCATTTATATATGTAGCTATAGTTTCTACCCACATTGGATGTGTATTTAAACAAGGAATCATTTTAAAAGATTCACCGCCAGCATTTATAAATATCTCTTTCCCTCGCTCAGCAATTTCTTCTAAAGTCTCCAAACAATCACTCACAAAAGCTGGACAAATAATTAATAATTTTTTGACACCTTCTTTTGGTAATTCTTTTAAACGTACATCAGTAAAAGGTTCAAGCCAGCCTTTACCCAATCTAGACTGAAAAGATATACTGTATTTCTCTTTCGGAATACTTAATTGCTCTGTAACCAATTTTGTTGTAGTAAATACTTGGTGTCGATAACAAGTAGTATGCGCAGTAGAGTCAACATTGCAGCAATCATTTACTTTTAAGCAATGACTTTGGGTAGTATCACTTTTTTTAACATGTCTTCCTGGAATACCGTGATAACTAAACAAAATTTGGTCATAATCCTCTTGTAAAAATGGTTTCATATTTTCCGCAAGCGCATTGATGTAATGAAAGTTATTATAGTATGGTTTTATAGTAGATAGCTTAAACTTATACCCGTATTTCTGATGCTCATCTTTCATATAATCAACAGCAGTTTCATAGCTACTCATTGCATAATGAGGATAAAGAGGAAACAAAATAACTTCCTCAACATTTGGATTTAGTTTTAGTAACTCATCGTAAGCTGCTTTAGGACTTGGATTACCGTATCGCATAGCTATTAAAACTGGTTCATCTAACTTTTCTTGTAAAGTTTTTTGCAACTGCTTTGTATTCTCAATTAATGGAGAACCCTTATCGGTCCATATAGTTCGGTAAGCCTCTGCGGATTTTGGGGCTCTAAAAGGAACAATAATTCCCCGCACTAAAAAAACCCTTATTAAATACGGAATATCAATAACTTTTCCATCCATCAAAAATTCATTCAAGTATTTTTGAACATCCTTTACTTCCGTTGAATCTGGAGAACCAAGGTTCATTAATATAATTCCTCGCTTATTTACATTCCGCATAATATTGGTTTAAAACAACAAAATTAGCAGTACAAGTAATGATAACTCTGTTGCAATTGTCATAGCATTGTCATATAAAAAAATTAGAATAACAAATTACGTTAGTAGGTACTTAACAAATCAAAAAATTACATATTGATGACAATACAAGAGCTTATTTTAAACATATACTTTACAAGCAAATATATCTTTGCAATAATCAATCTTTCAACACTTAGTGCATCCAAATTTTTCACATATATTTTTTGCAATTGGTATAAATTATAAAAAAACAGATGCAATTAAAAGAGGCGATTTTGCTGTAAATACAGCACAGTATGAAGCCCTAATTTCAAAAGCATCAAAATTCGGAATTAAAGAATTTTTTATAGTAAGCACTTGTAATCGAACAGAAATTTATGGCTTAGCAAACAATGCTCAGTTACTAATAAATTTATTGTGTAGTGAAACAGTTGGAAGTAAAGAAAGCTTTCTTCAACTGTGCTATATTAAAAAAGACGTAGATGCAATTAAACATATTTTTGATGTTGCTGCCGGTTTAGATTCACAAATTTTGGGAGATTATGAAATTGTTGGTCAAATTAAATCTTCAGTTAAGTATTCAAAAGATAGGAACCACATCGGCCCATTTACAGAAAGACTTATAAATACTGTGTTACAATCGTCGAAATCAATCAAAAATAAAACAAAATTAAGTAGTGGTACAGTATCAGTATCCTATGCTGCAATCCAGTTTATAAAAAATAACATTACAGAAATTAAGCATAAAAAAATTGCATTAATAGGTACAGGTAAAATAGGTATTAGTACTTGCAAAAATTTGACTGATTACTTAGGTACTTCAAACATTACACTAATTAATAGAACCGATGAAACAGCTATTGAATTAGCAAATAAATTTAAATTAAAATCTGCATGCTATAACCAACTATTAGAAGTTGTAGCCCAATCAAATATTATTATCGTAGCAACCAATGCTCCACTGCCAATTATATTAAAAAATGACTTGGTAGCTTTCAATAAAAAAGTATTGATAGACCTTTCGATTCCAAACAATATTGACCCAGAAGCTGCATCATTGCCCAATATCACTTTAGTTAACGTTGATGATCTCTCAAAAATAAATGATGAAACCTTATTAACTCGTGTAAGAGAAATACCTAAAGCAAACTTGATTATTGAATCACATTTGAATGATTTTAAAGAATGGATTGATGCAAGGAAATATGCTCCAGCTATTAAAGCAGTAAAGCAAAAACTACTAGAAATGAATAGTTGCAAAATTTTCTTATCCCAATATCCGATTAGCACTGCAACAATTAATCACCAAAAAATTCAAAAAGTAGTAAATAATACTGCAGTGAAAATGCGAACCCAATACCAAACTGGTTGCAATTATATTGAAGCGATAAACCATTATATTACTGAAACTGCAAATACATTTTAATGAGTAATAATATCATTCGAATAGGCACTCGCGATAGCCAATTGGCTATTTGGCAAGCAACTTGGGTGCAGAATTTATTAAAAACAAAAAGTATTGAAAGCGAATTGGTTTATATAAAAAGCGAAGGAGATATAGATTTAAAAACCCCGTTGTATGCAATGGGCATTCAAGGTATTTTTACAAAAGCTTTAGACATTGCCTTATTAAATAATCAAATTGATATAGCAGTTCATTCTATGAAAGATGTGCCAACACAATTAGCATTTGGAATTGTACAAGCAGCAGTTTTACAACGAGCATCTTATCAAGATATTTTAGTTTACAAAAATGATATTAATTTTTTGAATAATATAAATTCTATTGCAACCATAGCAACCAGTAGCATTCGGAGAAAAGCACAATGGTTGCATCGCTATCCAAATCATCATATTGAAAATTTAAGGGGCAACGTTAATACCAGATTAAAAAAGGTA
>JAYVRC010000129.1:0-2596 GCA_043776615.1 Sphingobacteriia bacterium | reverse complement strand
CTAACCTTATAATTCTTTATAATCCACCAGAATATAAGGGAAATAATTATTGCAATAACTAATATATTCCAATACAAGGAAAGAAAGTTTTGTTTGGCTGGCACTATGTATACGGCTTCGCCGGTTGGTTCGAAATCAGAATAATGGAAAGAAATGGAATCTAATGTTTTGTTGGTATTACTGCCATAGAACAAAGTTGAATCTCTAAAATAAAAAGTGTTTCCATATCGCTCTCTGAATATTGTTTGGTAGGAAGGTTTATTTACATTCAACAGAAGAATTCTGTTTTGAGCATAATCTATCAGGTTTAATTTGTCGCCCAACATAATTAATTGCCCCCAAGGCGACATGCCTATAGTATGTATAATTTGAAATTTATCCGATAACAGCTTATTTAATGTACCGAGCGTAACCCATTCATGTTTTGTAAGATCAAGCACCCTGGCATTAAAATCAAATTTCGTTTCATCAACTTCTTTACTGCCAACGGCTTCATTCCTATAGGTGGCAAATCCCAAGAATAGGTCCCCCTTTTTGTTATCGTACCAAAGCAAACTATTGGTTTCATCAAAAAGAAAAGGAACTTCTTCATTTAGTTTCACAATGTCCCATTGCCTCGCTTTTTCATTAAAAACCCTGAGTTGGCCATTCATCCGCCATATTCCATAACCTCCGATATTATAAATCCTATTCTGAAAGCTGAAAGGGAAGGAAGCAATATTGTACCCAAAATGAATAGTGGAATCCTGTCGTTGAAAGATGAAACCATCTCCTTCGGGGATAGTCTTGTATAGGCGGCCAGAGCCATTCAGGAACAGATAAAGGCCTGCCCCATTTTTTATCAATTGTTGTGGACAGGTTGAGAAAACTGGATTTGGTTCTTCAAATAGCTGCGGACGAACAGTAGTAATATAAGCAACCTGCTTTGAGTCATTTGCAAGGTTTCTTAGTGGATAATTTTGCGCTGATGCTTTTAATAATAGCCCCGTAAAAAATAGTATTACTATAAATAGTCTCATTATTGGGTACTATAATTTATTTTAAAGGTAAGTCAAATAAATCCATTAAATATTATGTGATTTACAAATATGTTTAATAATGATTACTAATAACTTGAAACCAATTTAAATTGGCTCTTGGTTTTACTGATATAATTACCAATAAAAACACGTGATAGAAAAATACGGGTTCTATTTGCTTTAGTATTGTTATGTCTTATTCGCGGGAATAAGATGTGTTAATGAGTTGCAGGGTGTTATTATAAGTTTATCTAATTGAATATAGAACACCCTCCTCATGCTGCTTTTCGAAGCATAAATAGTCCACTATGTTCCGAATGAAATATTAAACTCGAAAAGAAACATACTTTATTATGAATCAATGTAGCTGTTTGAGTTAATTATTTAAAAACCTTGTAGCGAACACATTTATCCTTTTTAAAACAATTGGTTTGAGATTTCATGGGGTTCATGATAAGAATATTATTATCACAAATGCCAGCTTACTGGTAAAAGATATTAGTTACATCGAGCACACTGCAATTATTTGATCACAAATTAAATCATCCATGTATGAATAAATTAGATAAGTTAGAGAGTTCGCCAATTGTAAAAAAATATGACGTTTATCCAAAACCCCAAGGAGATAGATTAGTAATTATTATTGAAAAATGTCCCTGTTGTAGATGCTTTAATGGAACCATAATTAACGCTGGTAAGGAAATAACAAAAAATGGTGATCAATTAATACCCCGAAAAGGGGGGTTCTTGAGTAGACAAGAAGATGAAGTGTTAGGGCAATGTGAACAATGGATTAAACAAACTGTATCTAAAATATATGAAATTAAACCGAGAGTTTTTAAGTCATAAACATTTCCCACTTTCAAACAAACTATAATGAAATTCATAATTTATCTTTTACTGATACCTATAATGAATTTTGCACAAAAACCAGTCCCTTTTCTAAAAAAAAATGGAAAATATATTTATGTTGATTCTTCTACAATGAGGCCAATTATAACGATGGAGTATGATCTTGCTTTTGAGTTTCAATCTAATGTGGCGATTGTAAGTAATAATAAACATTTCGGAATAATAAACGTATCAGGCGTAGAATTAACAAAATTAAAATATGATGGAATTGAAAAATTCGATTCAGGGTTCGCCCGTATTTTTATTAATGATTCTACAGTCAAGTATCAATGGGAAAAAGATAGTGAACGCCATTTTGAAAGTAAGAAATGGGGATTATTAGATTTACATGGCAATGAAGTAGTTCCTACTATTTATGCACATCTTTCCCCTCTTAATAATGGCATGCTTCAATGCTCATTAAGAGAAAAAAACTATAGGACAGGTTTCATTGATAGAACAAATAAAATTGTTATTCCTATAATATATAGAGAAGCAGAATTATTGAAAAATGGTTTAATTAAAGTAAGTGATGACAATGGGAAGTATGGTATAATAGATAAATATGGAAAGAAAATAGTTGAATTTAAATACAATGAAATTCTAGACTTTGAAAATGGGTTAGCTCAGGTTATATTGGGGGAGAATTATTACAAACAAAAAAAAGGATGGATTAATAAAAATGG
>JAYVRC010000128.1:0-2603 GCA_043776615.1 Sphingobacteriia bacterium | reverse complement strand
AAAAATAAAGTAAAATTGGTTGTTTCGTTTCAACTAATTTTTTATTTGAGTTAAGTAATTTCAAAAAGCTTTGTGGCGAATTAAAGGACTTGAAAAATAATTTCTCTAAATGATTCTTCATTATAAAGACGCTACGCTTGACGATCTGTCAATCATTGTTTCTATTTACAACTCAACAATAGCATCAAGAATGGTGACCGCTGATACAGAGCCTGTAACTGTAGAAAGTAAACAATTTTGGTTTGACGAACACAACTACAAAAGCCGACCACTATGGATTGTTTTAAATGAAAGCAATGAAGTAGTTGGGTGGGTTAGTTTCCAATCATTTTATGGAAGACCGGCCTACGATGCTACGGCTGAACTCAGTATTTATTTAGCAGAAGAACATAGAGGGAAAGGTACAGGAAAACAAATTCTGCAATATTGCATTCAAACTGCTCCTGCTTTAGGTATTAAAACTTTACTTGGTTTCATTTTCTCTCACAATATTCATAGCCTTACCCTGTTTAATAAGTGTGGATTTGAAGAATGGGGCAAGTTAATAAACATCGCCAATCTCGATGGTGTAGAGCGGTCTTTACTGATTTTAGGAATGAGAGTGGACTAAGTATTTTTTTGAACGTCAGGCAATAATTTTATTTTTCTGCTGTTATAGATTTCGAAGGAGGATAGTGTAATGTTGAGTTAAACTACTGTGACATGCTCAAATTCATTGTAGATTTAATGAGCAGAAAATGAAGAACAAAAAGTTTTACATTCACAAATGAATATCCACAGAGACCTACAGAAGTTGGCTTTAATCCAAATGTTGAAAAGAATGAAATATGATTACAATTTATTAACCGGTAAGCTAAAAGGGTACTATCTCCAAAAAATGGAAGGATATTAGCGTTCCTTTTGAAAACCAAAGTTTCTACACTACCCCTCATAAGGTAATGACTTAACAAAGCGAGGTGCAGAGATGCGACTCGCTTTTTTTGTGGATGAAGATTAGAGTAATTGGGTTAATGGACAAAATGTAGGCTAAAAAACGCTACAATGCTTTGTGGCTATAGCTTTGACCGAAATAGTTTAAAAATGAAAAAAAGTGCTTTTACGGCCAGTCCAAAATCACGAAGAAAAATGGCCATTTTCAGGGAATACAGATGTACAAATGCATTGCCTGTGGTAAGCAATTTAGAGACAGGAAAATAGATTTAGACCCAAATTTACTTTGGAAAGAATACACTACTGGCAAACAAACCTATTCCCAACTTTCAGCAAAATATGGTTGTTCCTTAAAAACAATTCAACGAAAGATAGATGCTGTTAAGCCTATCAAAGCAACCACCTTTTCTGCTGTAGTAAGCTTACTAATAGACACTACTTATTTTGGACGCAAGTTTGGAGTAATGGTTTTTAAAGATGCCATTACTGGTCAAATACTATTGAAGAAATATGTAAAGCAAGAGACTAATAAATTGTACTTAGAAGGAGTAGAAGAAATTGCAAGAAGAGGCATTACCATACAAGCCATTATTTGTGATGGCAGAAAAGGTTTGTTTGAGTTGTTTGGTAATGAAATACCTGTCCAGATGTGCCAGTTTCATCAAGTAGCCATTGTAAGACGATATTTAACCAAGAAGCCTAAAATGCAAGCCAGTAAAGAGCTGTGGGAACTTGCCTTGCTATTAGTACATACCGATAAAGAGAGTTTTACAGGAGGATTGCTGTATTGGTTTAATAAATGGGAAACGTTTTTAAACGAAAGAAAAATAGACGAAAAGTGCAAGAAAAGATATACGCATAAACGACTACGAAGTGCTTATAGAAGCCTCAAAAATAATCTTCCATACTTGTTTACTTGGTATGATAATATGGCTTTGGATATACCCAACACTACCAATGCAATAGATGGAATTTTTGCAGACCTAAAGAACAAGTTACGCAATCATAATGGCTTATCAATAGCCAGAAAACAAAAATTTATTGATGAGTTTTTTAAGACATAGGGAACTCAAAATGTAAATAAAATAGCCCCAAAAAGAGGCTATTATTTTATTTGACATTCATCGTTCACAAGCTATCTCTGATAGGTTGCTCTCCAGCAGAGCCTACTTCCTTTTTGCTTGATAAGACAAACCTATATTAGCAGAACAAAAAACGAACAATCAATCAAAAATAAACAGCCTACATTTTGTCCACTCGAACCAAACATCTATAAAATAGCCTACATTTTGTCCATTACACCAACTTTTTTTATAAGGGAGTAATGGTCAAGGTTGATAGTGCAATATTCTTTTTGCTAAAATCGCCCCCCTGATTTTCTATAGACATTTTACCGGAACTGAAAACCGCATTGGTTTTTGTTGCTTCTGTAGTACAAAGCGCTACTTTTTCTTTCAATGCACTGAAAAAGATATCTATCTTTTCTGCAAGGCAAGTGATTTTGATAGAATTGATGGTATAAATGGAAGTCATGGCACCCCCTACTAACACTTTCTTTTGTTTCATCCATATTTTTAAAATGCAGAGTCCTTCACTGTCCCTCATTTCATACATGGTTTTAATATTGTCTTCATTAGGCGTTTGTTTTAATTCAAACTGTAGGTATTTTTCGG
>JAYVRC010000127.1:0-10121 GCA_043776615.1 Sphingobacteriia bacterium | reverse complement strand
CCCATGCATGTGTTGCACCCTCCCCACGCATACCATTTTTATTTGGACAAATATATCCGCTTACATAACGAGAGGGTATTTTCATTGAACGCAATAAGGCAAGCAACACATGTGCAAAATCTTGACAAACGCCAGAACGATGTTCGATAATTTCGTCTACGGTAGTTTCAATTGTTGTGATGCCTTTGATGTAGGTGAAATTATTGAAAATAAAAGAACTGCAAGCAAATGCAAGTTCCGCAACAGATTTTGAATGATTATACAATTCCTTAATTGCTTCTGCTAAAAACGATTTTGCAACTAAAGTTTCGAATCGAGTATATTGTAGCAATGATAAATTCTGTTGATCAAAAACAGAGGAAGCTATTGATATAATAGGTAAATCGCCAATTGTTGATTGCGTAGTTTGAATAAGCAGTTTACTTTCAATAACCAATTCCGTATGTGGAGTTACCAAATTAAAGTTACCTGTTTTATTACCCCAATAATCAATAAATACAAGCACTTCAGGGTTATTGGTAATACTCAAGGATAAATCCATTACTTGTTGAGAAGGAATATTAGAAGGATAAATTTTTATTTCACTTACGCTTTCCTTTATTGGCCTATCGTATTCGTATTTGGTAATATGGTGTATTTTAAAAATTGACATTTATCTTTTTTTAAGCATATGAGAAATACGTTTTACCTAATAAATTACTAACAAGGTTCAGTTCTCTTCTCACTAGTTTTAAATAATTTTCTAATCCGGTTTCGTTTATTAAAGAAAGTTCGGCAAACTTAACTTGGCTATTTAATCTTCCAAAACTTCTTTTTAACTCAATACTACCCTCAACAGGATTCGCTTGTGTTATATCTTCTAAATATTTATTGGCTCGTTCCAATGAATAATACAATGACCGAGGAAAATAATGGTCGAAAAAAATCTGCTTGGCTACATTTTTATTATGGTTTTGATTGCTATAATTTTTTAGGTGCAATTCATAGCCAGAAAGTGATAATAGCAAGCTTCTCCAAAATAAAATATCTTGTTCATCTAATAAATCAAAATCTATTTTCTTGTAAAAATTAAATGCAATTTCAACCGTAAGCAAACATCGCTCTGTGTATTTACCCATATTCATATAATTCCAGCCCTGACCCCTAGGCATGGTACTATCTGCAATACCACAAAACTGGTCACAATTACCAATTAAAGTATCTATAGCAATAATTGCATCTGCACTTGCTAATTTATCCGTTAAAGAAGTATGATTTACCAAATGATAAATATGGTTTACTTGTTCCCAAACTTCTTTTGTTATTTGATCTTGAACACCTCTTGCGTTTTCTCTAGCTTTGGAAATGATAGCTCTTAATGAATTGTGATTTTGTGGATCAGTTACTAAATATTGCAATGCTGCCGAATCGCTTTCTTTTAATAAATCAATTTCTTCCTTATTTAAAGAAGTGAAAACTTCCAAAGCAGTTTGCCAAGTAATACCACTTGCTTGAACCTTATCAAATGAAAGTATATAACTCGTTTTTAACAATCGCAACATGCCATCCGTTCTTTCCATATATCGATGCAACCAATACAAAGAATCTGCAATTCTACTTAGCATACTTTTGTTTTTAACGTGTATCAGAATTATTATCAATAACCCAAGTATCTTTACTTCCACCACCTTGTGAAGAATTTACTACCAATGAACCTTCTCGTAAAGCTACTCTTGTTAATCCGCCAGGTACAATTTCAATTCCATTGGGGCCTGATAGTGCATAAGGACGAAGGTCTACATGACGGGGTTGTAATTTCCCATCTAACATACATGGAACTGTTGATAAAGAAATAATTGGTTGTGCAATAAAATTACGAGGGTTAAGTAAAATACTTTCTTTTGTTTTTGCTATAGCTTCTTCTGTTGCACTATTACCCATCAACATTCCATATCCTCCAGATTGATTGGTTTCTTTCACTACCATTGTATGAATATTTTTAAACACATATTCCCTTTCTTCTGCGTTTTGCATTTGATAAGTAGGTACGTTGGGAAGAATTGGCTTTTCATTTAAATAATATTCAATCATTTTTGGAACATAAGCATAAACAGCTTTATCATCTGCAACGCCATTACCAAGTGCATTTACAATGGAAACATTACCTTTTCTATAAGCACTCATTAAACCTGGTACACCTAAAGCGCTATTGGGTCTAAAAACCAATGGATCTAAAAACTCGTCATCTACTCTCCTATATATTACATCTACTTGCTTTAATCCAGCAGTAGTTTTCATATACACTTTTTGATTATCTACCAACAAGTCTCTGCCTTCAACTAATTCAATACCCATTTGTCTTGCTAAAAAAGTATGTTCATAATACGCCGAATTAAATACGCCTGGTGTAAGTAAAACTATAACAGGATTATTTATTTGGCGAGGAGAAAGTGCTACTAAATTATCGAACAATACTAAGGGATATTGATTAATCATCCGAACATTGTTACTAGCCAATAAATCAGGAAAAATTCTTTTAGTAACTTCTCTGTTTTCTAACATATAAGATACTCCTGAAGGAGTTCTTAAATTATCTTCTAAAATATAAAAAGTACCATCATCGCTTCTAATTAAATCAATCCCAGCAATATGCACATAAATATCATGCGGCACTTTAATACCATGTACTTCGTATGTAAAATGCGGACATGAAGCAATTAATTCTGCAGGAATTATATTGTCTTTAATAATTTGTTGATCACTATAAATATCTTTTAAGAAAAGATTTAATGCAGTTAGACGTTGTTTTATTCCAGATTCAACATGAGCCCATTCTGCAGCAGTAATAATTCTTGGTAGAATATCAAAAGGAAAAATTCTTTCAACACCTTCATCATTATTATATACAGTAAATGTTATCCCTTGGCTCATAAAAAGCTCAGCGGATAGCTGATGCTTTTGTTGCAGGTCGCTTAAATTGAGCCTACTTAATGCATTTGAAATTGCCTGATAAGGCTCACGAATGCTTTCATAGCTTTTCATTTCATCCCAAATACCTTGTTGAAAGGGATAATTATTGAACAAGGATTTCACTTGCATACGCATTTCATTTAGAGTATATACAAAAATTGCCACCCCGTATAAGGCAGCAATCATTGGGAAGATATTAAAAAAAATGGATTATTTCAAATTCAATTTGATCTGTAGCTCATCAAATTGTTTTTCATCGATACTACTTGGAGCATCTAACATTACATCTCTGCCACTATTGTTTTTAGGAAATGCTATGAAATCGCGAATGCTCTCACTTCCACCTAAAATAGAACAAAGCCTATCAAACCCAAATGCAATACCCCCATGAGGAGGAGCACCATATTCAAATGCACCCAATAAAAAACCAAATTTGTGCAATGCTTCATCTTCGCTCATTCCTAATGCAGCAAACATTTTTTCTTGTAATGGTCGTTGATAAATTCTAATAGAACCTCCACCAATTTCATTTCCATTCAACACCATATCATAAGCGTTTGCTTTGATGTTTGAATATGGATGCTCTAAATATTTATCGGCGTTTTCAATTAATGGATTATTATTAATCATTACCTCTATCTGATCTGGTTTAGGAGAAGTAAAAGGATGATGACGAGCAACCCAACGATTGTCTTCTTCGGCATATTCGAACAATGGAAAATCCATCACCCATAATAATTTAAATTCATCAGCATTTCTCATTCCTAATCGCTTACCCATTTCTAAACGCAAGTCAGATATTGCTTTTCGTGTGCGCTCTTCTCTGCCAGCCAAAATCAAAACAAGATCTCCTGGCTTTGCACCAGCTTCATCTGCAATAGCTTGCAATTTAACTTCCGAATAAAATTTATCTACACTGCTTTTATAAGAACCATCTACATTACACTTGATATAAATTAATCCATTCATTCCGATCTGTGGGCGTTTAACCCATTCTGTTAATTCATCGGTTTGTTTACGAGTATATTCTGCACATCTAGGTGCTGCAATTGCCAATACTGTTTCGGCATTATCAAATACACCAAATCCTACTCCGTTAATTAAATCTCCTGTTGAAGCAATTTTTCCTCCTTTTAAAAAAGCCGATTTTAAATTAGCCAATTGCATTCCAAAACGAATATCAGGTTTATCATTTCCAAATTGCCACATTGCATCTTCCCAAGTCATTCTTTGAACTTGCTCGTTATAATCTATATTTTTTACATCTTTAAAAATACGTTTTACCAATCCCTCAAACATGTTCAAAATATCTTCTTGCTCTACAAATGCCATTTCGCAATCTATCTGAGTAAATTCAGGCTGACGATCGGCTCTTAAATCTTCGTCTCTAAAACATTTTACTATTTGATAATATCGATCATATCCACTTACCATTAGCAATTGCTTGAATGTTTGTGGCGATTGAGGTAAAGCATAAAACTGACCAGGATTCATTCTAGATGGAACAACAAAATCTCTCGCTCCTTCTGGTGTAGATTTAATGAGGAAAGGAGTTTCAATATCCATGAAATTATTTTCGTGTAAATAATTTCGTGCAGATCTATTCACTGCATAACGCAATTCTAAATTGCGTTTAACTGCATTTCTTCTTAAATCGAGAAAACGGTATTTCATTCTAATATCATCGCCACCATCCGTATCGTCCTGAATAGTAAAAGGAGGTACAGCTGATTTATTTAGAATAACAAATGAGTTTACATTAAGCTCAATTTCTCCCGTAGGAATATTGGTATTTTTATTACTTCGTTCCTGTACTTTACCTGTTACTTGCAATACAAATTCTCTTCCCAACGGATTTGCATCTAATGTGGCATTCAAAGATTCTCCAAATAATAATTGAGTAATTCCGTATCGATCCCTTAAATCAATAAAAGTAATTGCCCCAAACTTTCTTACAGTTTGAACCCATCCGGCCAAAGTAATTGTTTGATCAGTATTGTTAATTCTTAACTCACCACAAGTATGTGTACGATACATATAAAGATTTATAATTTTAGATTCGGGCTGCAAATATAACCTAAATGGTTCAAGAAGACTTATTGCGGTATTTTTGATGAATCGAAACTAGTTTATGACCGAAAAAAATACATCCCCAAGGGTTCACCGCTGGTCTATTGGCAGCTATTTTTTTATAGCAGGTATTACTTTCGCAAGTTGGGCTAGTCGCATTCCAGACATCAAAGTAAAACTCAACTTAAATGATGCAGAACTAGGTGGAATTTTATTTGCATTGCCTGCTGGTTCAATGGTAAGCCTTCCTATATCTGGATTTTTGGTAGCTAAACTAGGAAGTAGAACAGTGATGCTTATTGCCGCACTTTGTTATCCATTTTTACTCTCATTTTTAGCAACTGCGGGTACCCCTTTTATTTTGGCCACTCTTTTATTCCTTTTTGGTTTACTTGGTAATATGATGAATATTTCTGTGAATACACAGGCTGTTGCTGTAGAACAATTGTATAAAAAATCTATCATGGCCTCCTTTCATGGAATTTGGAGTTTAGCTGGTTTTTCTGGGGCTGCTGTAGGAACCATAATGATTTCTTTAGGATTTGATCCACTTAAACATTTTGTTTTTATTGCAACCGCTATGATATTATTAGCATTCTTTATGAAATTTGGACGAATGCCAAAAGATGCGGTTGTGGGCAATCAACCTTTATTTGTAAAACCAGATATGGTTCTATTAAAATTAGGGTTGATTTCTTTTTGTTGTATGGCAGCAGAAGGTACAATGTTTGACTGGAGTGGTATTTATTTTCAAAAAATAGTTCATGCTCCAACATCATTGGTAACATTAGGATATTCAGCATTTATGGGAACAATGGCATTAGGTAGATTTTTGGGGGATGGCTTGGTATTGCGATTTGGTAAAAAGGAAATATTGCAAGGAAGCGGCTTTTTAATTTCCGCAGGATTATTACTTGCCGTATTTATTCCAACCATAGTTTTTGCCACGCTTGGATTTTTACTAGTAGGATTTGGTGTTTCATCAGTAGTACCCATTGTTTACAGTCAAGCAGGTAAGTCAGAAAAAATGAGCCCTGGGATGGCATTAGCAGCAGTATCAAGTATTGGATTCTTAGGATTCTTTATTGGTCCACCTTTAATTGGATTTATTGCTGAAGCATTTGGATTACAGTGGTCGTTTGGAATAATTGCTTTATTAGGATTTGGCACTTCTGTTTTGGCGAGGGTTACTTCGTTTGAGTAATTGTGTTTAAAGGTTCATGGGTTTATAGAGTTTATAATGTATATATCTCCCCAGTAAATGCCATAAACTTTATAAACCTTATACTCTTCATCTACTTATCTTACTTTTATATTTATAACATATCTACTTACAACATGACTCCTTTAGCAGAAAGAATGCGACCTTCCACTTTAGATGAAATAGTGGGACAGGAACATATTACAGGAAAAGGTAGTATTCTAAGGACAGCCATTGAACAGGGTAATGTTCCATCAATCATATTATGGGGGCCACCTGGTGTAGGCAAAACAACTTTGGCCAATGTGATTACTCAAACAATGGACGCCCCTTTTTATCAATTAAGCGCCATTAGTAGTGGAGTAAAAGAAGTGCGAGATATTATTGAGCAAGCAAAATCATTAACTGGCACTGTACTATTTATTGATGAAATTCATCGGTTTAATAAAAGTCAGCAAGATGCATTATTGGGCGCTGTAGAAAAAGGTATTATTAGATTGATAGGAGCTACTACAGAAAATCCATCTTTTGAAGTGAATAGTGCATTGCTAAGCAGATGTCAGGTTTATATTTTAAAAGCTTTAGAAAAATCTCAACTGATACAAATATTGCATGATGCTTTACAAAAAGACATCATTTTAAAAAACAAAAAAATTGAATTAAAAGAAACGGAAGCGCTCATTAATATCAGTGGAGGTGATGGAAGAAAATTATTGAATTTATTAGATCTTGTAGTTCAATCTGGCAAAACAGAGATAACAGATTCACTTGTAATGCAAGTGGCACAACAAAAAATTGCTTTGTATGATAAAAGTGGGGAATTACATTATGATATCATTTCTGCATTCATTAAAAGCATGCGAGGATCTGATCCAAATGGTGCTGTTTATTGGTTAGCAAGGATGATTGAAGGTGGAGAAGATGTAAAATTTATTGCAAGAAGAATGCTCATCTTTGCGAGTGAAGATATTGGAAACGCTAACCCCAATGCGCTTTTGCTGGCGAATACAACATTTGATGCAGTAAGTAAAATTGGCTATCCTGAGAGTAGAATTATTTTATCGCAATGTGCTACTTACTTGGCATCGTCTGCAAAAAGTAATGCTTCGTATGAAGCAATTGCAAAAGCGCAACAAGCGGTTACTCAGTATGGTGACTTATCGGTGCCTTTACATTTACGCAATGCTCCTACGAAATTGATGAAGCAAATGGATTATGGAAAAGATTATCAATACTCACATTTAGGAGATGGTAATTTTATTGTGCAAGAATATTTACCCGATCAAATTAAAAATACTATTTTCTATGCACCAGGAAACAATGCACGTGAAAACGAATTCAAAAAATTTTTGAGAGAACGTTGGAAAGAGAAATACAATTATTAATTAGGAGTTAAGAAATAAGAATTATGAGATAAGAGATTGAATAATTCATAATTTTTCTTTCTTATTTTTTAATTCTTCTTTCTTATTTTTTAATTCTTCCTTTGTGGAATTAAACGTTCGGCAATTTTCTGTTCCTCTACCCCTCTTTCTCCACCCTCGTGGTATTCTGCATCTTCATTAACATCCCATAAATCGAACAACTCTTTTCCAGCAATAATATTTTTTGCTGCCAACATTGCAGTCATCATACTATGATCTTGATTATTATATTTATGCATCCCATTGCGGCCCACCAAATACAGTCCGGGATACAATTTCAGTGCTTCGCGAACATTATCTACATTCTCTTTATACGATTGATCATATACTGGATATGCTTTTGGTTGACGAACAACATATCCATCAACAACAGCACTATCAGTTGTTAAACCAATTTGTTCTATCTCTTTTTTTGCAAGATTAATAAGTACTTCATCACTACTAGTCCATAATCCATCTCCTTCAAAACAAAAATATTCCAAACCATAGCATGCCATATTCGGTTCGGGCACCATAAATGGACTCCAAGATTTAAAGTTTTGAATTCTTCCAACTTTTACACTTGGGTCGTGAATATAAATCCAGTTATCGCTGAATGCGTCTTCATCTTTACAGATCAATACAACAGTTAAAAAATCGCGGTATGATAAATTACCTGCTGAGTTAAATGCATTTTCTGGAAATTTTGGAGCTACATTTTTAATCAATTCACGCATTGGTGCTGATGATAAAACATAATCAAACTCTCCATAATTTTTATTATCGGTAGAATGAATAGTCCATTTACCATTGGCCAACGTAATGTCTTTCACACCGCAATTCATTTCAACTATAACACCCATGGCTCTGCACTTTTCGGTACATCTTTCCCACATCATTCCAGGACCTAATTTGGGATATCTGAATGAATCAATCAATGTTTTAATTACTTGGTCTTTGTTTGCAGAAGGCTTTGGTTTAAATACTGCGTTCCAAATAGCACTACTTAATGAAAGTCCCTTGATGCGTTGTGCTGCCCAATCGGCTGAAATTTCTTTACAAGGAATACCCCAAACTTTTTCTGTATAGGTTTTAAAAAAAATATTGAATAGTCTTTGTCCAAATTGATTCACCACCCAATCTTCAAAATTGGTGGGATTTTTAATAGGGAATGCTTTTGCTTTAAGATAACTCAATACACATAATCCACTTTCGAGAATGCCTAATTTATTGAGGGCTTCAAAAGCAACTAATGGGTAGGAGAAGAATTTTTTATTGTAATAAATGCGAGAGCTACGAGGGCGTTCGAGCATTTCATCTCCTAAAATTTCGGTCCAGAAATCTTCCACTTCTTTAGATTTAGAAAAGAAGCGGTGACCCCCAATATCAAAGTGATAACCTTTATAAGTTTCGGTTCTAGATATACCGCCAACATAAGTAGGATCTTTTTCAAAAACCACTACTTCTTGATTTTCTTTTCCAAGTAAATATGCAGCAGTTAATCCTGCGGGGCCAGCTCCTATTATCGCTACTCTTTTAGTCATTATAGATGTAAGTATTCGTAATTTTGTAAGAAGGCAAAGGTGCAGAAATATTGTGGTAAATTTGGTAAAACTAACTTGAATGACGGCAGAAACTCCTTTTTTTATATTGAAATCTTTTGAATCCTTAACCCCACTTGAATTATACTCCATTTTAAGATTAAGAAATGAAGTTTTTGTTGTAGAGCAGAACTGTGTTTTTCAGGATGCGGATAATAAAGATCAAGAAAGTATGCATTTATTGTATTTGAAGTCGCATGAATTAATTGCTTATTGCAGACTTTTACCGCCAGATTTAATGTATGAAGAAATGAGTATTGGCAGGGTAGTAAGTGCTCCTGGGTCTAGGGGCATTAGTGCAGGAAAGCAGTTAATTGCAGAAGCAATTGAAAGTTGTTATCAGCAATTTGGCAAAAGCCCTATTAGAATTGGTGCACAATGTTATTTGATTAATTTTTATGCTTCTTTCGGATTTAAAACTGAAGGATCTGTTTATTTAGAAGATGGAATTGAGCATATTGAGATGGTACTATAATAAACAAAAATGCCTCACATGAATAAACATGCAAGGCATTTAATAAATATGGCAGCTACCTACTCTCCCAGCTAGATGCGAGTACCATCGGCCATGGGGGACTTAACTTCTCTGTTCGGAATGGGAAGAGGTGAACACCCCCGGCAAAACCACCATAAAGAGTTGAATCAAACTACAAACGATTATGAGACCCTTTGACAAGCTCAGGGTAACAGCAGCGTAAGCAGCGAGACAATAAGTTAACATATTGGAAATAGAAAACAAAACATAAAAAAATAAAGCTTACGGGCAATTAGTACTACTTGGCTTTAATGTTACCATTTTTACACCTATAGCCTATCAACGTCGTAGTCTTCGACGACCCTTAAAAGTAAACTCATCTTGTGGAAGGTTTCACGCTTAGATGCTTTCAGCGTTTATCC
>JAYVRC010000126.1:0-10156 GCA_043776615.1 Sphingobacteriia bacterium | reverse complement strand
TGCTTGCTCCAGCATCAACTGCATTTTCTAATAATTCCTTCACAGCACTTGCCGGTCGTTGAATTACTTCACCTGCAGCAATTTGGTTGGCTATGTTATCGGGTAATAATTGAATGATATCTTCCACGGGATGGCAAAAATAGGTTTCATCTTCCATTGATAACATTCTCTTACACTAAATTTGCCATCAAATTAGAAAGAATGGCCCCAAATGCAGCAATTCAAAAGATCAGCAGAAGTTTTTTGTCCAAAAATTTTCAGGTTATTAACTGGGAAACCTTGGAACCTTATTTCAAAATATTAGCCGAGAGGCCATTATTAAGCAAAGAAGATTTAGAGCAATGGCTTAAAGACATAAGTGAGTTAGAAGCAGTAGTAAGTGAAGATGCTTGTTGGAGGCAAATAAAAATGACCTGCGACACAACTGATAAATCTTTAGAAGAAGCATTTACTTATTTCTGCATGGAGATACAACCGCAGCTGCAACCCTATGCTGATTTGCTGAATAAAAAATTAGTGAATTGTACATTCACCAAAGAATTAGATCAGCCATTGTATTTTACCTATTTAAGGTCGGTACAAAAAAGCATTGATCTTTTTAGAGAAGCCAATATTCCTATTCAAGCAGAACTCAGTGTAATGCAACAGCATTATGGTGCAATCGCAGGTAAGATGACTATAAAGGTAGAAGGCAAAGAATATACTTTACAGCAAGCAGCAAAATTTTTAGAAAGTAGCGATCGAAATATCAGAGAAGCGGTGTACTATAAAATTCAGGAACGTAGAAAACAGGATGAAGTTGCTATGCATGAACTCTATAGTAGTCTAATTGCTAAACGTCATCAAATTGCTTTGAATGCAGGTTTTGCTAACTATCGAGATTATAAATTTAAAGAACTAGGCCGATTCGATTATACCAAAGAAGCATGTTTTCAATTTCATGAAGCTGTTAAGCAACATGTACTGCCATTGGTAAATGAAATTTATAAACGAAAAAAAGAAAAGCTTGGTGTAGATCAACTTAAACCGTGGGATACAGAGGCAGAACCTGCTGGTGTATTGCCTTTGAAGCCTTTTAAAGATGGTAATGATTTATATGAAAAAACCGTAAAATGTTTTGATCAACTCAATCCATTTTTTGCCGATTGCTTAAGAAAAATGCATGAGCTAAAACATTTCGATTTAGAAAGTAGAAAAGGGAAAGCTCCAGGTGGTTATAATTGCCCATTGGCAGAAAGTGGAGCGCCATTTATTTTTATGAATGCAGCTGGACAAATGAGTGATCTTACTACAATGGTTCATGAAGGTGGTCATGCAGTGCATTCATTTCTATCACATCCTTTGCCATTGAGTGCCTTTAAAGAATATCCAATGGAAATTGCTGAAGTTGCAAGCATGGCTATGGAATTATTTAGCATGAATCATTGGGAAGCATTTTTTGACAATGCTGCTGATTTAAAAAGAGCAAAAGAACATCAGTTAGAAAGAACGATTACTATTTTTCCTTGGATTGCAATTATCGATAAATTTCAACATTGGGTTTACGAAAATCCCCATCATACCATTGAAGAAAGAACTTCATCTTGGGTAAATATTCTCAATGAATTTTCTACTGATAGTATTGATTATACTGGCTTAGATGCATTCCGTGCTATTGGTTGGCAGCGACAATTGCATTTATTTGAAGTACCTTTTTATTATATAGAATATGGCATTGCACAACTAGGTGCAATTGGATTATGGATGCAGTATCAACAAAACACTGAACAAGCCATTCAACATTATATTGATGCATTGAGTTTAGGAGGAACAAAAACACTTCCGGAATTATATAAAACAGCTGGCTTAGAATTTAATCTAACACCAGCGTATATTAAAAAATTAATGGAGTTTGTTCAAAAAGAAATGGACCAGCTTTAACTTTTTTCATCATTAGGAGGAACCTGTGGTGGTCTCTGTTGAGGAGGTCTATTTTGTTGCGGACCACGTGGACCTTGTTGGGGAGGTCTCTGTTGTTGAGGACCGCGAGGACCTTGTTGAGTGGGTCTATTTTGATTAGGTCCTTGTGGCCGCTGTTGTTGAGGGCTTCTGTTATCGGGCCTTCTATCATTTGGTCGTTGATCATTTCTATTTGGACCTTGTGTATTGCTTCTTTGTTGATCTCTTCTTCGGCGATCGTCTTTTTCTAAAGTCTTTAAACTAATTTGACCAACTAATTCTACAAATGCTGGTTCCGCTTCTTTTTGTTTACTAATAATTTCAATTGCCTGTAATTCATCAACTCGTTGACCCTGTTGATTAATGCGTTTAATTTCTTTTACTCTTTGAATAGTTAGTGGATAGTGTTTACTATTGTTTGGTAAAATATACCACATTAAATTTTTAAAAATATCCTTCTTAATTAAGTGCGCAGTACCCATTACTGTATCTAAAGTATCTGCATTATCTGGAAATTGTTGCAAAGCATCTAAATAGGTATCTAATTCATAATTCAAGCAACATTTTAAACGCCCACATTGACCGCTTAATTTACTTTGATTGATAGATAAATTTTGGTAACGAGCAGCAGTAGTATTTACACTTTTAAAATCATTAAGCCATGTGCTACAACATAATTCTCTTCCACAGCTTCCAATACCACCAACTTTTGCAGCTTCTTGGCGAATACCTATCTGCCTCATTTCTACTTTAAACTTAAAATCAGTAGCAAATATTTTAATTAATTCTCTAAAATCAACTCGATCATCGGCAGTATAAAAAAAAGTTGCTTTTTTCCCATCTGCCTGAATTTCTACTTCACTTAATTTCATTTGAAGATTAAGCGATCGTGAAATGGCCCTGCTACGAGCTAAAATTTCTTTTTCACGACTTTTACTAATTGTAAAACTTTCTATATCTCGGTCTGTACTTCTGCGGAGAATTTTTTTAATTTCTGGACTAAACTCATCAACCCCTTTTTTCTTCATTTGAATCCTTACCAATTCACCAGTAAGGCTTATCTCACCTACATCAAAGCCACTAAGGCCTTCAATAGTAATATAATCGCCCTTTTCAAAATATTGTAAAGTGGTGTTTCGGAAAAATTCTTTACGGCTTCCTTGTTTAAAGGTTACTTCCACAATTTTACAATTGCTTTCGGGGTCAGTAAATGGCAGATTCATTAGCCAATCATGCACATTTAAACGATTACAGCCACCTGTGCTGCAACCCCCATTACTTTTACAACCGTTTGGAGTTCCGGTTCCACAAGATCCACATCCCATATCTACAAATAAGAAGGTTAATAATAATTAGCAGCACATTTCCACAATCGCTTATCTCACAAAACGCTACAATAAAAAAATTCAGCTGTTCAAAATTAGGGTTTTGTTCTGAATGATATGGTATAGTTTGATGGTTAATGCCTGAAATAACATTTTAGCATTGGCATTCCGTTCAATATAGTAAGATGCTTTGTCGAGCTCTTCAATAATGGCTTCTTGCTGACTTACAGAAGCTATTTTATTGAGCCTTTTGGCAAAATCCTTCTCTGTTTCGCCTTGTTTCACTCCATTTTCTCCTAAAATCCTTATTCTAATACTTTGTTCTAAAAGATGGTTAAAGTAACGGAGAAACTGCTTTTGCTTTTCTCTGCCCTGTTTACTCATATCTTCTACAAATTGAATTTGTGCAGCTGGACCTTTTTTAAGTATTGCATTGAGCCATTCTTTTAATAAACTATGCCAATCTTCATCTGCATGTTGTAATAATTGTGTTGCTTCTCTATAATTTCCTTCACTTATTGCTGCTATTTGCTTTGCAGTTTCTTCATTAATGTTTGCTCTATTTATCAGCGCTTCTCTAATATCTTCTTCTTCTAAAGCAGGAATTTTTATTAATTGGCACCTACTCAAAATAGTAGGTAAAATCAGTTCTTCATTTTCTGCTACTAAAATAAATAAGGTATTTGGGGGCGGCTCTTCAATTAATTTTAAGAGTTTGTTTCCTTCTTTTCCTAAATATTCAGGCATCCAAAGCAATAATACTTTGTACTTGCTCTCAAAGCTTTTTAAACTTAAAGATCGAATGATATTATTGCATTCTTCAGATGTTATATTTCCCTGTTTATTTTCTGCACCGATGCTTTGTAACCAATCATATACGTTGCCATACGGATAAGTTTGAATAAAGCTTCTCCACTCTTCTATATAATCTGCACTGGTTGGTTTTTCTCCTGGCTTTTTAGTAATTACAGGGAAACTAAAATGTAAATCAGGATGAATTAATTGAGCAGCTCTTTGAAATGAAAGCTCTTCGTTAATATTATCGGGATGAATAAATTTACTATAAGGAGCTAGTGCCGTCATCCCTCCAAAAAGATCTTCTACTAATGGAGCATCAGGCGGGAGGCTAACAATATATTGCGCAAATGCAAGCGCAAGAGGCAATCCACCAACACCTTCATTTCCTAAAAAAAGCAAAGCATGGCTAAGTCTGTTTTGCTCCACCATTTCTGCAAGGTGTTGTTTGGTGGCTAATTGGCCAATTACATCTGAGAATAACATACTACAATTACTTTGTATGATTAGCTACAAAGCAAGGATAAATTATGCATAAAGTAATAAGTTTTTACGAAGGAAAAAGAGCTGATATTTTAATAATACAAGGGTAAAAAAAAACAGGTAGTTGATTTTTCTACCTGTTTTCATTAATTATTTTTTGATCTGCTTATTTGATGTACTTTAGAATCTCTTCGCTATCAGGAGTTATTTTGCTAGGAAAGTATTGTAATAGTTGCCCTTTTTCATCTAATAAAAATTTACCAAAATTCCATTTGATATCTGCATCTAAAACACCATTCTCAGCTTTTGAAGTAAGCCATTTGTATATTGGAGCCATGTCATCTCCTTTAACGCTTACTTTACTAGCGAGAGGAAATGTTACTCCAAATCTTGCTTTACAAAATTCTTGTACTTCAGTATCTGTTCCAGGTTCTTGACCACCGAAATTATTTGCAGGGAATCCTACAATAACCAACTTGTCTTTATACTGCTCATATACTTTTTGTAACGCTTCATATTGTGGAGTGTAACCACATTTTGAAGCAGTATTCACTACTAATATTTTCTTTCCTTTAAAACTGGCAAAATCAATTGTTCTTCCTTCGATTGATTTTACTTTAAAACTGTGGATGCTAACATTTGATGGAAAAGTAAACGCACCAACTAGAATAATAGTGGCGATAGAAAATAAATATTTCATTTTAAAATTGTTTATACTGCAAAATAACAGCTAATAACCCAAATTGTTTAACTCATTATCGGGATTACGCTTAAACCGTGTAAGCAACTGTTGCAATACTTAACCTTGTTCCTGGAACTGCTAAAATTGCTGCCCCGCAAGCTTCTAAGCTGGCGCCAGTTGTAATCACATCATCAATTAACAATATATGTTTATTCGCAAGATGTTGATTATCAAGCACATGAAAAACTCCTTCCATGTTTTCCCATCTATGTATTCTATTTTCATGGGTCTGGGTTTTAGTGTAAACCAAACGAGTTAAAGCCGATTTATAAAGAGGTTTTTGCCAAATTGAGGCAATACCATCTCCAATTAAGTTGGCTTGGTTATAACCTCGCTGATACTCTTTTTTGGGATGAAGTGGAAGTGGAACAATACAATCAACTGAACTAAATCGTGCAGATTCTTTTAATAAATATCCTAATTGTCGGCCTAAAAAAAAGCCGGCTTCGCGATTGTTTTTATATTTTAATTGAATTAATAAATGTTGCAACAAACTATTCTTGGTAAAATAAAACATGGATCCGCAAGCTTGCGTAGTTATTCTTCCAACAAAAATATTTTCAATTGGATTAAAAGGAATGTTTAAAAAATTAGTAGCGGGTAAAGCATGATTGCATCTTGCACAAATAAATGCTGTTTGGCGTATAAAATCAACTCCACAACCACTACATTGATGCGGAAAAAATAAATGTTGAAAAGCAGATGTGTATTTTTTGATGAAACGGATCATGCTGCAATTTCATATAAATGAAATTTAGTTGAGCAGGTATAAACCGAATTAAAAAATGTTTTTTAGCGGGTAAATATTTTTATTTAAAACAATTGTTGGTATACTTCATCAACTCTACTTAATGCAATAACTTGAATGGTGTATGCTTTAGGGTCGAAACTTTTTTTATTGTATTTAGATACGATGATTTTTTCGAAACCTAATTTTTGAGCTTCTGCAATTCTTTGTTCAATTCTGTTGACTGCCCTAATTTCTCCATTTAAACCTACTTCGCCTGCAAAGCAAACCGATTTTGGTAGTGGATTGTCTTCATACGATGAAAGCAATGCACAAATTACTGCAAGATCAATAGAAGGATCTTCTATTTTTATTCCACCTGCAATATTTACAAAAACATCTTTCATACCAAATTGAAATCCGCCTCTTTTTTCTAATACAGCCAATAACAATTGTAATCGCCTCAAATCAAATCCAGTGACTGTTCGTTGGGGAGTACCGTAAACACTTGTAGTAACCAACGCCTGAACTTCAATTAACAAAGGCCGCATGCCTTCTAATGCAGCAGCAATAGCACTTCCACTCAATATGTCTTCTCTTTGTGCAATTAATATTTCAGATGGATTTGTAACGATGCGCATTCCTTCTCCAGTCATTTCATAAATACCTAATTCGGAAGTGCTACCAAATCTATTTTTGAGTGTACGTAAAATTCTATAAGCATAATGTCTGTCTCCTTCAAATTGCAAAACAGTATCAACCATGTGTTCTAAAATTTTTGGTCCAGCTATTGCGCCATCTTTTGTTATGTGTCCGATTAAAAAAACAGGTGTGTTTGTTTCTTTTGCAAAACGTTGAAATGCTGCAGCGCATTCTCTAATTTGTGAAACAGTTCCGGCAGAAGAATCGATTAAGTTAGATTGAATAGTTTGAATAGAATCCACAATTACTAATTGCGGTTTTAATTTTTTAATTTCTTTGAATATTACAGTTGTATCTGTTTCTGTAAGTAGATAAAAATTATCGTTGTTAATTTTTAATCTATCAGCCCTCATTTTAATTTGTTGCTCACTTTCTTCACCACTAATATATAGTACCCTTAGTTGATTAATCAATAATCCATTTTGGAGAAATAGTGTACTTTTCCCAATTCCTGGTTCTCCTGCAACTAATATTAAACTGCCAGGAACAATTCCACCTCCAAGCACTCTATTGAGTTCAGTATCTTTAGTAACAATTCTTTTTTCTTCAACTACAGTTACGTCACTTAATGCAACAGTTTTTGTATTTCTTTTTGTATCTGGATAATCTTCCCAAGTTGTTTTGTCTTTTGCATCACCGCTATTGATCACTTCTTGTGTAAAAGTATTCCACTCATTACAAGCAGGACATTTACCGATCCATTTAGCACTTTCGTATCCACAATTGTTACAAAAAAAGGCTGTTTTTATTTTACTCATATTATATTACGGAGATTGAATTGCTTAACGCAAAAGGGCCAACATTGCTGCTGGCCCCATTACTTACTAACCCATTAAATTCTAGCACTAAATTACAAAAATGAGGCACATTTCAAAATTAATTTTTAGTTGTACTCAAAGAATTAATATTTAAATACCAACACATTATATTAAATTATATATATATTTATTTTGCATTATTTAATTAAAAAAGAAAGTGTAAGATAAAAAGTATATTTAATGTTTAATTTTTTAGATAAATTTGAACTTTTTTATTCAACAATACTTAATTATATTTTAACTATTTCTTAAGAAAGTTTTTTTTGCTTACTTTTAGTCCCAAGTATCATTTTTTAAGTGATTAACAAAAAAAACTAACTATGAGAAAAAAACTGCTAACAGGGCTTTTTGCTCTCTTCTGTGTTGCGGTGGCTTATGCCCAAACAACAGTGTCGGGTAAAGTAACTGACGCTTCTAACGGCACACCTTTGAGTGGTGTAACAGTAAAAGCAAAAGGGGCAGCTGTTTCGGCTATTACAGGAGCCGACGGTGCTTACAACATTAAAGTAACATCAAGTGTTAAAACATTGGTATTCTCTTTTGTGGGATTCAGTGATGTAGAAGCTCCAATTAAAGGAACTTCTGTTGATGTTGTACTAAATTCAACTGTTTCTAACCTAAGTGAGGTAATAGTTACAGGATTTGGAGGCTCTCAAATTAAGAGAGAACTTACTGGTAACATTGCTCGTGTAAAAGGAAAGGACATAGAATATATGCCCACTCCTAGTGTAGATGCAGCACTACAAGGTAAAGCAGCTGGTGTATTTGTAAACAGCCAGTCCGGTAAATTGGGTCAGTCTGTTACCGTACGTATAAGAGGTAACTCATCTATTAGTGCTAATAGCCAACCTTTATATGTATTAGATGGTATTCCAATGACTTCTAATAGTCAGAGTTCTTATGGTGGTGCTACTAACCCATTGGTTGACCTAAACCCTAACGATATAGAATCCATAGAGGTATTAAAAGATGCATCTGCAGGTGCTATATTTGGTTCTCGTGCCGCTAATGGAGTAGTTTTAATTACTACTAAAAAAGGTCGCGTTGGAAAAACACAAGTTACATTCAACTATCAAACAGGTACTGCCGAAGCTACCAAGCGTTTGAAAATGTTGAATTCTGAAGAGTATGCAACTTTAATATTAGAAGGTGCAAAATACCGCGATGATTTAAGTGGTACACCCCTCAATGATCCCAATAGCTTTACAACTTATGTAAAGAATGATGTAATGGACTATTATAGTTATGGGAATTGGTCTAAAGATCCTAAAAAAACGTATGATTGGCAAGACGCTGTGTTTCAAAAAGCACCATACAGACAAGCCGATTTGCAAATTAGAGGTGGTAATGAAAGAACCAAATTCTATTCTTCTTTCCAGCATTTAGAGCAAACCGGTACAATGATTGGAAACGAACTTAAAAGAACAACAGGTCGTTTAAATGTTGATAATAAAGTAAATGATTGGTTAGACATGGGCGTATCATTAAGCCTTTCAAGAACCTTCAATAAACGTTTGCCAGATGATAATGCGTTCTCTAATCCTTTACAGGCAGTTGCTTTAAATCCAATGAATCCTTTTATTGATCCTAATACAGGCTTAGCTTCAGGTGCGCCTCCAGGAGACGTTAATATTCCATTGTATTATAATCCAGTATTATCTGTTAATTATGCTAAGTATACACAAGATGTTTACAGAACATTTGGAAATGCTTATTTAAAAGCACATTTAACTAAAGGGTTAACCTTCCAAACAGAATTTGGAATGGATTATTTAAGTCAAAATGAGGAAGGTTATTTTCAATCTCAAACAGTGAGGAACCAATCTAGGGCTTCCGCTGGTTTGGGTTCGAACAGAGGTGCATTTGTAACCAATTATAATACTCAGTCTTATTTTGCTTATAATACAATCATTAAGTCTAAGCACAATATCAGTGCCACTTTAGGTACACAGTATCAGCAATCACAAGCTAAATACAACTTTACCGAGGGTACTGCTTTTCCATCTGATTCGTATCAAAAGATTGCAAGTGCCGCTACTATTTCAGCAGGTAGTTCATCACAAACAGATTTCAGATTCTTGTCTTATTTCTTAAGGGCTAATTACTCATATAATGAAAAGTATATTCTAGCTGCAAGTGCTCGGATAGACCAATCTTCAAGATTTGGTAAAGACTCAAGATCAGGGTTTTTTCCAGCAGTTTCTGCAGGATGGATCGTGACCAATGAGAAATTTTTACAAGACAATAGAATAGTTAGTTTCTTAAAACTAAGAGCTAGCTATGGTATTGTAGGAAATGCAGAAATTGGCAATTTCCCTCAATTGGGTCTTTTCTCTGGAGATGCAGGTTATGCGGGTGCAGCTGGTCAACGACCTTCTCAACTTAGAAACGACAATTTAAAATGGGAAACTACCAAACAATTCGACATTGGTATTGATTTCGGAATCTTAAAAAACCGAATTACTGGTGAAATTGATTACTATTCTAAAAACACAGACGGATTATTATTGAATGTAAATATTCCTGCTACAACTGGTTTCAATAGCACTATTAGAAACGTAGGTAAGTTGGAGAATAAAGGTTTTGAATTAGTGCTTAATTCGCAAAATTTAATTGGGGCATTCAA
>JAYVRC010000125.1:0-2619 GCA_043776615.1 Sphingobacteriia bacterium | reverse complement strand
GTTTCCGTTCACTAATGTTGAAAACTTCTCCTCCTTTGGTTAAAGGCTTTAGAGAATAATATTTGATAGCTGTAACTGATAACGTATTTTTGGAAGCTTGCAAAAAAGGAAAAAGCAATAATAACTATGGCAAGAATTATTGGAGTAGCCAATCAAAAAGGAGGAGTAGGTAAAACAACTACTGCAATTAACGTTGCAGCAAGTTTAGCCGTGTTGGAATATAGAACTCTTTTAGTAGATGCCGACCCTCAGGCAAACAGCACGACTGGGGTGGGCTTTGATTTACACAATATTACCAATAGCCTATACGACTGTATGGTAAACAATGTTACCGCAGCCGACGTGATTTTAAAAAGCGATGTACCTAATTTAGACATTATTCCTTCCCATATCGATTTGGTTGGTGCAGAAATTGAAATGATCAATTATCCCAATCGCGAAAATGTAATGAAAGGAATTTTAGATGTAGTAAGAGATAAATATGATTTCATTATAATCGACTGTTCTCCTTCACTAGGTTTAATTACCGTTAATTCATTGGTAGCATCGGACAGTGTAATTGTTCCCGTTCAGTGCGAATTTTTTGCATTAGAAGGTTTGGGGAAATTATTGAATACCATTAAAATTGTTCAAAACAGATTAAATCCAGCTTTACAAATTGAAGGAATTTTAATGACCATGTATGATGGCCGTTTAAGATTATGTAATCAAGTAGTTAGTGAAGTTAGAAGACATTTTGATGACATGGTATTCTCAACAATCATTCATAGAAATACAAGATTAAGCGAAGCCCCAAGTGTTGGCAAACCAGTTATTTTATATGATGCAGAGAGCAAAGGCTCTGTTAATTATTTAAATTTAGCTAAAGAAATTCTTCAGAATAATGGTATGACAAAAATATCCAATCAGGATAGAATAATTGAATAATTATGACCGCACCTAAACACAATAAAGAGCTTATCGGAAAAGGACTCCGATCTTTATTACAAAATATTGATACAGATTTAAAAAATACTGCAGGACATTTGAAGTCTGAAATAGTAGAACAAGCTACTACTAGTAGTAGGATTAATTTAGCAGAAATTCAAATTAATCCCAAACAACCAAGAAGGGATTTTGATGAACAATCATTACAAGAATTGGCTACTTCTATTCGTTTGCATGATATTATTCAGCCATTAACTGTAAGTAAATTATCATCAGGTAAATACCAATTAATTGCTGGAGAGCGAAGATTTAGAGCTGCAAAAATTGCCGGATTAAAAGATATTCCAGCTTATGTTCGGCAAGCAAATGATGCACAACTTTTAGAACTGGCTTTATTAGAAAATATTCAAAGAGAGAACCTAAATGCAGTTGAATTGGCATTGAGTTTCAAACGCATGATGGATGAGTTAAATTATACTCAAGAACAAGTTGCAGAAAGAATGGGTAAAGAAAGAAGTACAGTTACCAATTATATCCGCTTGTTAAAATTACCTCCAGATATTTTATCAGCCGTGCGTTCAAATGCCTTAACGATGGGGCATGCTAGGGCTTTGGTTAATATTGATACCATCGATAAACAGCTTTATGTATATAAAGAAATTCAACAAAAAGAATTGAGTGTTCGCCAAACAGAAGAATTGGTTAGAAAATTATACAAAGGCGATAAAAATTCTACTACTTCATCGTCTTTAAAAAGCGACCTCCCTCCTGCTTACAAAAAAATAGAAGATAATTTATCCTCCTATTTTAGTACTAAAGTTAAAATGACCCATAACAAAAAAGGATATGGAAGTATTAATATAGAATATTATTCACTAGATGAATTGAATAAATTATTGGATTTAATGAATGTAACTGTGAGCTAATGGCATTGTTGAAACAACCAAAAAAATACCTTTTTATCTTACTACTGTGTTGCTTCTCTTTATTAAATGCGCAAATAAAAGATTCAACAAGTAATATTAAATCCATTATTCCAACTCAACTAACTGCAAAGCAAATTGCTGATTCAGTAAAAATAAAAAAACGAGTTGCCGATTCAATTAAATATGCCAAACACAATCCTCGAATAGCTACTCGTAGATCTTTAATAATTCCTGGCTGGGGTCAAATATATAATGGCGAATACTGGAAAATACCCATTGTTTATGGCCTATTGGCCATTCCAGCTGTTACTTACATTTATAATCAAGATTACTATAAGAAAACTAAATTTGCATACGAGGCAAAATTTAAAGCAGAAAATAATAGAGATTCTAGTGACTTGGCAGCAATTGATCCTGAATTAGTGAATTTAAGTATTGGATCACTTCAAAATTATAGGAACCAATTTAGGCGCAATAGAGATTACTCAATTTTATGGTTCATACTCGCCTGGGGATTACAGATTGCCGACGCAACAGTTTTTGCTCATTTAAAACAGTTTAATGTAAGCAATGATTTAAGCTTGCAAATTAATCCAACATTTAATCCTTATACTAGAACCCCTGCCCTTTCTGTAAGTTTAAATTTTAGAGACCCTCAAAAAAAAGTATTGGCTTTATCAAAATAATTATAAATGAAAATAGCATTAATTGGTTATGGCAAAATGGGTAAAGCAATTGAAGAAATTGCTTTACAAAAAGGACATAC
>JAYVRC010000124.1:0-2625 GCA_043776615.1 Sphingobacteriia bacterium | reverse complement strand
ACTGCTCGTTTTTCTTTTTCTTCATTTTGAAATAAAAGTTCTTTATTGGCAATACTTAACTCTTCAGCTCTTTTTCCTTTTTCTTCTACCTGAAAGGCAAGTTCTTTGTTAGCAATGCCCAGTTCTTCTGCTCTTTTTCCTTTTTCTGTATTGGCAATGCCTAGTTCTGCGGCGCGTTTTCCTTTTTCATCATCCTGAAAAGCAAGTTCTATATTTGCTATACCAAGCTCAGCAGCACGTTTTCCTTTTTCATTGTCCTGAAAGGCAAGTTCTTTATTGGCAATAATCAATTCATCTGCCCTTTTTCTTTTCTCTTCTTTTTGAAAAGCAAGTTCGTAATTTGCAAGTTTTAATTCTTTTGCCAGTTTTTCATTCTCTTCAATTTGAAGGGCAAGTTCTGTTTGAGCAATAACCAGCTCAGATGATTCTTCTTTGTTTGTCATAATATACATATATAAAACTGTTTTCGTATGGCGCTTTTTATTATCTATACGTTTTGCAATGTGATTACAAAATTTTCCCTCAACGGTTGTAAATTATTCACCTGCATTATGCGAACAAGCGTTTGCTGAATTATTATTTTGAATTGGGAAAATTCAGATGGCTTACGGATAAAGTACTGCGCCCCGTTTTGGTAAAGCTGGTTAACCACTTCTTGCTCAAATGAGGTTGAGAATATTACTACTGAAAGCTTTTTAAGTTTATTGTTCAGTTTTATTTCCGACAAGCATTCGAACCCATTTTTACGGGGCATATTAAGGTCAAGGAAAAGCACATCTGGAAGTTCATATTTTTCATTTATCAACAGGTGCATAAGTTGCTCTCCGTCGGGTACAGTTTTAAGATTTGTGGTTTGAGGGCACCCTGCAAGTGCTTCTTTAAAAAAGAAGCAATCATCTGCATCATCATCTGCAAGCAGTATATTCATTTGTGCTAAACTCATGGGTTGAAAATGTATTTTAATTTCCCATTAGAAAATATATTTTCAGCCGCTATTGGCAGTGCATGGTGAATTACTTGAACGAGTTCTGTAAAATTAGATGGCTTACGAATGTATAGGTTTGCCCCAGTCTTAAATAAAATATTTATATTATCCTGTGAATTAGAAGTTGAATACATTACTACTGGGAGGTCTTTCAATTTTTCACTTTTTTTTATTTCCGACAAACATTCAAAACCATTTTGGCGCGGCATATTAATATCAAGGAATAGAACATGTGGGAGATTTTCTGAATTTTCACAAAGATATTTCATCAGTTGTTCTCCGTCAGATACAATTGTAAGCTTTGTTGAAATTGGTACTTTTTGTAAAGCAGTTTTAAAAAAATTACAATCATCCACATCATCATCAGCAAGTAAAATATTCATTTGCTTTAAATCAATATCAGTAACATTTAGCGTGCTTACAATAGGGGGTTCTACATTATTTTTTATTTTGATTTTTTTTATTGCCTTTAAAATTGCTTCATTTAGTGTGAGCTTTAGTTGTTCAAAACCTGCTGGTTTTCGAATATAATCTTCTGCCCCCATTCCCAAAAGTGTATTGGTTAGTTGCAACTCAAACTCATAGCCACGTACAAAAGAAGTTGTAAACATAATCACATGAAGACTTTTCAAGTTTTTATCTTCTTTTATCTCATATAAACATTCGAACCCTGTTTTTCTTGGCATGCTCAAATCGAGGAAAAGTATATCTGGGAGATTTATCGGTTTTTTTAAGAGATAATTCATCAGTTCTTCACCATTATTTACAGTAATTAGTTTTGTTGCAATTGGTAAACTCTTTAACGCTTCTGAAAATAGATGGCGATCATCGATGTCATCTTCTGCAAGCAATATTGTAAGAGGGGGCTTAGAACTTGTCTGTCTCATATCAACTGATTTAAATTCTTTGAACATAGGGGGACTAAAAAATCCGAGAACAATAAAAAAGGGTTGCTGTTTTTTATTTTATATGCAAAAAACATATTAATTGGAGCAAGTAGGTGTTCATGAATCATAAGTAAATAATTTAGAACAACCTTAAAAAGTAAAATACAATCATACCAGCAATTTATCTGGTATACTTAGAAAAGTATGTATCGTCAGACTTTTGTAATGTACATCAGTTTAACAGGTAAATGTTTTATAATTCTGTTTGAATGTTACATAATTCACACATTCACGAATTCTTTTGAAATGAGAGAGAGATAAATTGCTATGAAGTAGCAAATCTTACAATACTGCCAGTATCTTATTTCTGGCAATTAGGCATGCACCAAGTATACCTGCATTTTCACCAAGCTTTGATAACTTTAGTTCAGTATCAGTATTTACTAAGCTTAAAGAATATTTATTAATAGCACTTCTTGTTGGTAAACGAAGGTAATCACCTGTTTCAGAAAGGGTACCTCCAAGAATAATTAATTCTGGATTAAATACATTTATGAGTGCAGCTAAACCACGTCCTAATTTTTCACCAACTTCTGCTAATAATTCTATACAAAGTACATCTTCATTATTTGCAGCTTGAATAATATCAGTAAGTGTAATACTATCTATACTCTTGTATTTCTTTACTAATAAAGAGGTAGAACCTAGTTTAATTTTTTCTTTAAATTTTCTAATCAATGCATTTCCAGAAGC
>JAYVRC010000123.1:0-2625 GCA_043776615.1 Sphingobacteriia bacterium | reverse complement strand
ACCTGAGAATTATGATTTTATTCCTTTTTTAACCGCTTTAAAAAAATATGAAGGACTGATGGAATACCATAAATACAAGAATAATTTCGACTATCATTTGGCACTATTAATCATGGGAGGTAAATATTACATGAATAACGAAACTGTAATACTTACCGAAAACAGTTCGCCTTTCTCACCAGTTAGTCAGATTCACTACCGGTTTTACAAAAAAAAGGAGGATTTAATCGACTTGCATATTAATGAATCAATTCAATGTATAATTGGTCATGATTATATTCCTTTTGGAGAAGCCCAAAAGCCAAGCCTTATTCAATATGCCGACGGAGTTGATACAGTTGAGTTTTTGTTGAAACTTACAAATTGACACTTTTATTGACAAAATGTTCTTTTGAAGTAAGGAAAAACGAAAAATTTGTTAAATGGTGTTAATGGTGATACTCAAAGTAAACAGATTCGTTTATTTGTTATTGATAAGGCATGGAATTTGATTAATATTACTTCAAATAATTAGAACTATGAATTGGAAAAATGGTTTTGCGATTGTAGCCTTAAGTGCCACCACTGCCTTGGTTAGTGTGTGGGGATATGGCAAATTTGCAGAAAATCAACGAGCTGGTTTGCAAGAGTCTGGAAAATTACCTGTGAATTATGCTGGTTTTTTGGGTAATAATCAAAGTGCTGGTCCTGTAGATTTTACCGCAGCTGCATCAAGTGCAACACCTGCAGTTGTGCATATTAAAACCCGAACAAAGGCAAAACAAGTAAGTAGTAATCAACAACGTCAGAGAAATCCTTTTTCCGATTTTTTCGGGGATGATTTTGGTGATGTTTTTGGAGGAGGCCCAAGGGTTCAACCAGAACAAAGAGCAAGTGGAAGTGGGGTGATGATAACTGAAGATGGATATATTGTTACCAATAACCATGTAATTGATGGATCAGATGAAATAAACGTAACGCTCGCAAATAAGAAATCTTATAAAGCAACTTTAGTTGGACAAGATCCTAACAGTGATTTAGCAGTTATTAAGATTGAAGGTAAAGCATTCCCTTATATGGTTTATGGCAATAGCGATGACGCAAAACTAGGTCAATGGGTAATGGCTATTGGCTACCCATTCAATTTAGATGTAACAGTTACTGCAGGTATTATTAGTGCAAAATCAAGATCAATTGGAATTAATGATCGTCAGGGATCAAGTCCTGTTGAATCTTTTATCCAAACTGATGCTGCAGTTAATCCTGGAAATAGTGGAGGTGCACTTATCAATACCAACGGAGAATTAGTAGGAATAAATTCAGCAATAGCTTCTCCTACGGGATCTTATGCAGGATACTCTTACGCAATACCAGTAAATATTGTAAAGAAAATTGTAACAGACATAGTAAAATTTGGAACAGTTCAAAGAGCTTTTATAGGCATTAGCTATCCAAAAGATAATATGACTGATGATGAGAAAAGAGAATTAGAAAAAGAAATGGGAACATCCTTTAAAGAAGGGGAAGGTGTATTTATTTCAAGTGTACCAGATGGTGGAGCTGCTTCTTCGGCGGGGTTAAAGAAAGGAGATCTTTTAACCAAAATAAATGGAACAAAAATTACCAGTGGTGCAGAGTTACAAGAGCAAGTTGCTAGGTACAAACCAGGAGATAAAATAACCGTTTCATTTATACGCGCTGGAAAAGAAACTGTTGCCAACATCACGCTTAAAAATAAAGCAGGCAATACAGACATCGTTAAAAATAGCAACCCTGTAGAAAAACTAGGAGGAGAACTAGTTAATTTAGATAAAAAAATTGCAGCAGCAAATGAAGTGAAGGGTGGTGTTTTGGTTAAAAAAGTTGGATCAGGTTTGTTGAGTAAAAGCAGAATGGAGGACGGTTTTGTGATTACTGCTATTAATGGAAAAGAAATTAATAGTTTAGACGAATTAAAGGAAGCACTGGGTGTAATTAAAAATGGCAATATAAGATTAGATGGATTTTATCCTGGGTTTGAGGGCCGGTATACTTATCCGCTTAAAATGACAGAAGAGTAATTATACATTTTATAAAATCATATCAAAAAGTTGTTTCAATAAGTTGAAGCAACTTTTTTTATTCTACTACTTTTTCATAAACAATAAATTCACCAGCCTGAAGTTCGAAATTGGCTTTTGCATTAAATTCGAATTCTAAATTAGAAAAAACATTTCGAAAATTTCCACTTAACCAATCATGCTGAACATTTATGGTCAACTTATTTTTTAAAGATACGTTCAACAACACTAATACAATTTGCTCACCCCTTCTTCGCAAATAAGCCATTATTTCATTATCATGGTTAGATGGTAAAATAAAAGACTCCCCTATTGAAATAGCCTCGCTGGTTTTTCTTAATAATGCTAAGGTTTTGTAAAACTCATGCAGCGCATTTTTATCATCCCACTCAATTAAATCTTTGTCGAAAAACAATAATCGTTTTTTATTGCTTATTTCTTGTCCACTATATATCAAAGGCATACCATGCCAAGTAAAGCAAAAAACTGCCCAAGCTTTTGCAGTAGCGCCATATTTTTCGTATTCAGTTCCATTCCAACTATTTTCATCGTGATTTGAAGTAAAAAATAGTTTAATTGCATCTTC
>JAYVRC010000122.1:0-2642 GCA_043776615.1 Sphingobacteriia bacterium | reverse complement strand
CTGAAAGTAAGCTAGCAATCTTTGCATCGCTTTTTTCTTGATCCGGTAATATAGTTGCTGTTTCAGGTTGTTCACTGTATTCTTGCTCTGCATGCAGCTCTGCAGATGCTATAGCACTGAATACAGGCATGAATGCGGCTGGTTCTATTTTATTCTCAACATTCGATTCAATTTTGGGATCTTCAGTTTCTATAATTGGTGTTGATGAACTGCCATCAATGCCCCTCATCATTTCCCTAACAGATTCAATGGTAGGAATTGTTATCGTCGATTGGTTTACTTCAGGCTGCTGAACTGGTTTTGAGATTACTTCAGGCTGCTGAACTGGTTTTGAGATTAGTTCTGGTTGTTCAACACGAATTAGTTCTGGTTCCCATTTATCCGTAGAATCTTCAGCTATTTTAATTGTATTTATAGGATTAATAACTTCATCCCACTCTTTATCTTTCTGATAGATAGACCTCAGAATGGCAGTATCCATTTCATTTCTTGGTGCTTCGTCTATTGCTACTTCATTTATAGAATCTAACTGAAATTGAAGCCAATGTGGATTGGGGAAGAAAAGAGCAGTTTTAACTGCCTGAGCAGCTGCTAAAGGATGGTCTTCATTTCTAAGTTTAGCCGAAAACAGGTATTGACCAGGAGTAAAATAAGGGTATTCATTCACCAATTTCTCAATGGTCTCCATTTTTAAATCAACCAATGCTGATTTTCCTGTTAGGTGCAATAATGCTTTCTCTTGCGTAAACTTCATAAAACTAAATATACAACTCAATTACCAGTTAGAAAAAATTCGGTTAAATATTTCATCAGTTATATTTCTCAGTATTTCATCTTGCAATTGACCTTCTGCCTGTTGCAAGGTAAGATTTGCAGAATAATCGAAACTGCGACTCACATCAAATTCTTCCATTTTATTTTCAAGCGTTTTTTTCAAAATAATATGAACAGTAACTGTTAGCCTGTTAATACTTGATTGTTGAGACGATACACCAACTGTTTGACTAGGATCGTAATTGGTAATTGTGCCGTTAATAATATAATGAGCATCATCATTATTGGTTCTTGTTAATTTGGTTTGAGAGGTAATTTTTGATAGTAATTTGTCGGTAAGTTTTGGCGCTAATTGTGGATTAACGTAACGTGCTTTATTTTCGAAAAAACCAATTTTTACTGTTTTAACATCAGATGGAATGATTGCATCTTTAAACGAATATACTTTACATCCTGTTAAAAAAAACAGGGCAAATAGAAGTGCATTTATTTTTGGAAAATAATTATTCTTCAATATCATATTCTTTTAATTTACGGTATAAAGTTCTTTCACTTATTCCAAGATCCAATGAAGCATCTTTTCTTTTTCCTTTATGCTTTTTAAGTGCTTTAATGATTAACTCTTTTTCTTTATCCATTATGTTTAATGATTCCTCTATTTCTTCATGCTGGTGAATTTCTTCATTGGTTAATAAAACCGGTTGGTTATTTGAAGGAAGAAAACCTGTTTGGTTAGAAGAAGTTGCTGCGTTTAATGAATGATTAGCGGCAACAATCTGGTTATTATCATTTATGTTTTCGTAATCTTTTAGAATTGACTCTTTGGTGAAATTTGCTGCAGTTCCTGTTAATGAAGGGTTTTGTAGGATTTCAACAAACATTTTTTTTAATTCAGTAACATCTTTTTTCATATCGAAAAAAAGCTTGTACAATATTTCTCTCTCATTTGCAAACTCACCAGTAGGAGTATGGCCAGCTAATACTGGAAATCTGTTTGCTATTTTCTCTGGTAAAAAAATACGCATTTCTTTACTACTTACTTGAGGTGTAGGACTTAAAACAGAAATCTGTTCTGCAATATTTTTTAATTCCCTTACATTGCCTGGCCACAGATGATTTAACAACATTTGTTTTGCTTCTTCATCTAATTGTACCGGCGTGGTTTTATATCTTTCTGCAAAATCAACAACAAATTTTCTGAACAACAATAAGATATCCTCTTTTCTATCTCTTAAAGATGGAACACGAATAGGAACTGTACTCAATCGATAATACAAGTCTTCTCTAAACCTTCCTTTTTGAGTAAATTCTAATAATTCTCTGTTGGTTGCTGCAATTACACGAACATCTGTTTTTTGAACTTTTGATGAGCCTACTCTTATGAATTCTCCTGTTTCTAAAACCCTTAACAATCGAGCCTGAGTTCCTAAAGGCATTTCCCCAATTTCATCCATAAAAATGGTGCCACCATTTACAGTTTCAAAATAACCTTTGCGACTATCAACAGCCCCTGTAAATGATCCTTTTTCATGTCCAAAAAGTTCTGAATCTATTGTGCCTTCTGGAATAGCGCCGCAGTTAACTGCTATAAATGGGTTGTGTTTTCTGGCAGATAATGCATGAATAATTTGCGAAAATACTTCTTTACCTACACCGCTTTCTCCAACAATTAAAACTGTTAAATCTGTTCCTGCAACTTGAACTGCAGTGTTTAATGCATGGTTTAAGCTTGGAGAATTACCAATAATTCCAAATCTGTTTTTTATATTTTGTACATCCATTTTCTACTTAATTAATTACTTTATTGTTCCAAACAATGTTCCTGCAGTACACTTATTAATATGTACTTTAGCATAATCTCCTTTTTG
>JAYVRC010000121.1:0-10304 GCA_043776615.1 Sphingobacteriia bacterium | reverse complement strand
AAGTTAAAGATGGATTAGTCGGTAATCAGCTTTTACAAAAGTCGTACGATGAAATTAAAAAATCAGTAGATAAATGGATTGATAAAGATGTAGATGTTCCATTTCCAAAAGATCCGGCTGGAGGATATACACATGAGAAGCATAAAGACAATTACATGTTGATGTTTAATGCTGGAGTTTTATATCAAATTAATGGGGATAGTAAATATGCTTTGTTGGTTAAAAAATTATTTGTCAAATATGCAATGTTAAATCCAACACTTATGAACCATCCAGAAGCTACAAGTAGTTCACCTGGTAGAATTTTTTGGCAAGCATTGAATGATGCAAACTGGTTGGTATATACTGGATTGGCTTTTGATTGTATTCACAGCTATTTAACTCCAGAAGAAAGATCGAGCATTGCTAATGGTGCATTTAAACCTATTGTTGATTATTTTACTAAAGACATTAAAAGTTGGTTTAATTTAATTCATAACCATGCAGTATGGGCTTGTGCAGGAGTTGGTATTGTTGGTGTTGCAACAGACAATGAAGACTATGTAAAGATGGCCTTATATGGAACTGAAAAAAACGGCGAAGCTGGTTTTATTGCACACATGAATGGATTGTTTTCGCCAGATGGTTATTATAATGAAGGACCTTATTATACCCGATATGCTATTTTACCTTTCTATTATTTTGCCAATGCAATTAATAATACAAAACCTGAACTAGGTATTTTTAAACTTCGAAACAACATTTTACAAAAAGCTTTAAACGGCGCGCTGCAACAAACTAATTTAAATGGTGGTTTTTATTCTTATAATGATGCATTAAAAGATAAAACCTATACTTCAAGTGAATTAGTTGTTGCTATTGATATTGCATGGCAAGTATATGGACCTAACCCTGCCTATTTGCCTGTTGCTAAAGCACAGGATAAAGTTATTTTAAATGTTGGTGGACTTGAGATTAGCAATGCATTAGCCAAAGAAAAAGTTGCTTCTTACTATCCTTACAAACCAATTGAGTTTACAGATGGAGGCAAGGGTAACAAAGGTGGAGTAACTGTTATGCGAATGGGTAGTAATAAAAACCTTACGTCATTAATTTTTAAATATAGTTCTCATGGTATGGCCCATGGTCATTTTGATAAGTTGAATATTAATTTGTATGATAACGGAAATGAAATTTTGCAAGATTATGGAGCAGCTAGATTTATAGGTATTGAACAAAAATGGGGAGGGAGATATTTGCCCGAAACCAAAACCTATACTCAACAGTCAATTGCTCACAATACTGTTACTGTAGATGAAATAAGCCATTATGATGGTAAAGAAGCTGAAAGTGAAAAAAATTGGCCAGTAAAATTATTTAGTTCAATTGATAGTAAAAAAGTACAAGTAGTTGCAGCGATTGATGAAAATGCATATAAAAATGTAAAGATGCAAAGATCAATTTATATGATTCAATTACCAGGAACTGTTAAACCACTAATAATTGATTTATTTAGGTTGATATCACCTACAATACACCAATATGATCTGCCCTTTAATTATTGTGGATCTTTTATCAGTACAAATTTTAAATACAATACATCGATATCTACCTTGAAAACCTTGGGAACTAAAAATGGGTATCAATTTTTGTGGAAAGAAGCGGAAGCAAAATTGAATATCCCGATGGCACAATTTACTTTTTTAAATGAGCAACTTTTTTATACAATTTCAACGTTAGTGAAAGATTCTTCTGAAGCCTTTTTTACAAGGATAGGAGCAAATGATCCCAATTTTAATTTAAGAAGAGAGCCATCCTATATATTAAGAACCAAAGCTGCTAATCAAACTTTACTGAATGTAATTGAGTTACATGGTGGATATAGTACAATTACTGAAATTGCTAATGGAGCTTATTCTTCAGTTTCTTCAATTAAATTATTGCAAGACAACGAAAACTATACTGTTGGAATGATAATAATAAATGGGAAGCAATTACTTATTATTCAATCTAATAAAATATTTAACCAAAACGAAAAACACCGGTTTAAAAGTGATGGCTTAAATTTTGAATGGAGCGGCCCTTTTGCAGTTTTTTATGCAAATCAATTAATTAAATAATTTATAATAAAATCAACATTTATGTCAGTTACAAATGCAAAAGTGCAACATAAAAAGTTTATTGAAAGTGAGCCGATTGTTTGGCAGCAAATGGCTGAAGGTGTTCGCAGAAAAATTCTAACCTACGACGAAAAAATTATGCTAGTTAGAGTGGAGTTTGAAAAAGGTGGGGTAGGTACTTTACACCAACATTATCATGTGCAGGTGACCAATGTAGAAAGTGGAGTATTTGAAATTGAAATTAGTGGTATTAAAAAAGTATTGCATGCTGGAGATGTTTTTCATGTTGCTTCAAACGAATGGCATGGAGCAGTATGTATAGAAGCAGGTGTGCTAATTGATGTGTTTACACCGATGAGAGAAGATTTTATTTCATAGTATTAAATAATAATAATGAAAAATTCAATTATAGCTATTATATTTTTTTCTGCCTATTTTTTTGGACAAAAATCGCTTGCTCAATTACCATTATTTGGGTTAGATGGAGCAGTGCTTCTAAAAAATAAAAATAAAATCAATCAAAAAAATGCTGCATTATATCCTGCTTATACGCAGTTAATAAATGATGCTAATTCGGCATTAAAGTTCGGGCCAGTTAGTGTAATGGAAAAAACTTCATTTCCTCCAAGTGGAAATAAACATGATTATATGAGTCTTGCTCCATATTATTGGCCCGATCCGACTAAGCCAGATGGGTTGCCATACATTAGGAAGGACGGAGAAACAAATCCAGAAGTTAAATTATACAAAGACAAAGAGTACTTGCCTAAGTTGTGTGAATCAATTTATACTTTATCATTGGCTTATTACTTTTCTAATGATTTAAAGTATGCAAATCATGCAAATACTTTATTGAGCGTTTGGTTTTTGGATACCGCAACAAAAATGAATCCGAATTTAAATTTCGGGCAAGCAATGAAAGGGCATAATGACGGAAGAGGAGCAGGTTTAATTGATACAAGGCATTTAATTAAAGTTGTAGATGCAATTGAATTATTAAATGCCACAAGAAGTATGAAAATGGATGATTTTAAAGGCTTACAATATTGGTTTGCTCAATTCTTAATTTGGATGCAGACTAGTAAAAACGGGTTGGATGAAATGAATGCTAAAAATAATCATGGTGTATGGTATGATGCTCAACGATTATCGTTTGCATTATTTACTCGTCAAAATCAACTTTCGAAAAATATTATTAGCAACGTTCAAAAAAGGATACATATGCAAATGAATTCAGATGGATTTTTTCCTGCTGAATTGAAAAGAACTACTTCTTTGCATTATTCATTGTTTGTAGTTGAGCCATTATTGACAATTGCACAAATGGGAAAAAGTCTCAAAATTGATTTATTGTCTTACACAAGTACAAATGGTAATTCAATAAAAAAAGCAGTTACTACCATTATTCCATATTTGATTAAAGAAAAAGTGTGGAATGGAGAGCAGATCAATCCGTTTGATTTTGACGAAGGAATACCACTATTAGCAATTAGCGCATCAAAACTTTCTTGTGATAATTGTTTAGCATCAATCAAAAAAATACATCCTAATAAAACGGAACAATTGCGCATATTTCTTTTAACCCAAAACGATTAGAATAATAAAAACTGCTATTATGAAAAGAATTCAAAGCCTGTTGTTACTTATACTACTGTTTGCTTGCGGTAGTATTATAGCACAAAAAACAGTGACCGGAAAAGTTACCAACAAAGAAACTGGTGAACCTTTACAAGGGGTATCAGTTATAGGAGATAAGTCATCTGGTGGTGGGATAACTAAAGAAGATGGAACTTTTTCAATAAAGTTAAAATCATCTGCAACTATTTTGATTTTTTCTTATGTAGGATTTAACACACAAACACTAACTTTAAGCAACGCTAGTGTATTTAATGTTTCACTACTTGCTGCTAACACCGAAAATGCAGAAGTTGTAGTAATAGGATATGGAACACAGAAAAAAAGTAGTGTAACTGGTGCAGTTGCTAAATATAAAAATGAACGAATTGATGAAATCCCTGTTGCAAGATTAGACCAAGCTTTACAAGGTAAAATGGCTGGTGTTGTTGTTCAAAATACTTCATCAGAGGCTGGTGCAACTCCTAAAATTACGATTAGGGGAATAAGCTCAATTAATGCAAGTTCAAGTCCACTAGTTGTTGTTGATGGGCAGCCCATACCTGATGGTTTAGCTTTTGTAAATCCGGCAGATGTTGAGTCAGTTGAAGTATTGAAAGATGCAGCTTCTGCTGCAATTTATGGTTCTAGAGGTGCAAGTGGTGTAATATTAATTACTACTAAAAGTGGGAAATCAGAAAAGCCAAAGTATAATTTAAAATATTCACTGGGTCAGAAATCAGATTATAAGCGATACAATATTTTAACTAGTTCTGAATATTTAGAACTTTTGTTCAAAGAGGGAGTCTCAAGATTTCAAGATTCTACGGCATATACTCTCGGATTTTCTGCAATTAACTTAGCTACATTCAGAACCAATAAAGGAGTGTTGGCTACTGATGCTGAAAGAGCTCAATACGTTATTGAAAAAACATTGTTGGGCGGAAACGGTACTGATTGGCAAAGTGAATCATTGCGCCCAGGTTTATTTCAAAATATACAATTAAGTGCATCCGGTGGTAAAAAAGATGTTCAATACTATTTGTCTGGAGGATATCAACGCGATGAAGGTATGATGTTCAAGAGTGATTTTCAAAGATTTTCATTACGAACAAAAATGGATATAAAATTTAGTGAAAATATTAAATTGAGCGTTAATTTAAATCCCTCATATTCTAAACGAATAAGTCCTTCTGAAAACTTTACAAACTTTTATAGATACCCAAGTTTTTTACCAGTTTATCACAATAGTTTAACAGCTAGTAATGTAAATCAATTAGCTCAATGGGCCAATATACGACCAGGCGATTTTGCTCAACCTCGTCATTTTAGTTCTATTTATTATTCAGGAACAATGCCTGATGGAAGTACATGGACACCAATCGGAACTTCTGATCCATTTTCTTCAGCTCAAAACACGCCTAAATCTGCTACATTAAGTCAAGATATTTATGTAAATGAATATCGTGTTCAAAGTTCAGCCGACTTAAATATTAAAATTTTACCTGGCTTAGACTTTAAATCACAAGCAAGTATATATTTAAATAATTCAAGTGGATTAAATTTCTCAATAAGAAATTCATCTGGAGATGGGGTAGTGAGTAAAGGAATTTATTCGGCTTCAAATTTTATCGATTTATTGTCTGAAAATACATTAACATACAAGAAAATTATCGATAAGCATACCTTCAATATACTAGCTGGGTTTACTTCGCAAAAAACAACAATTAGTAGAGATCAAACAACTGGATTAGATTATCCTAGTGATAATATCCGTACGCTAAATAATGCTTCACAAATAGATAAGGCTGGAACATTTGGAACAAGAAATCAAATCGGATTGGTTTCCTATTTGGGTAGAGTTAATTATGAATATGATAGTAAATATTTATTTAGCGCAAGTTTTAGAACTGATGGAAGTTCTTATTTTGGACCAGGGAATAAATGGGGTTCCTTTCCATCTGTTTCAATTGGATGGATTGCCAAAAAAGAAAAATTCTTATCAAATATTGATTGGTTAAGTAATTTAAAACTAAGAGGTAGTTATGGGGCAACTGGAAATAATCGAATTTCAGATTTCGCATTTATAGATTTACTAAGTACTGGTAATTATTCATTTGGTGCAGGAACTGGAATAAATACTTCAGGTCAGGTTACTTCTTCAACTAATATTGCAAACCCTTCTATAACTTGGGAGAGAACATTTCAAACTAATTTTGGGATTGATGTTTCTTTATTAAAGAACAGAATTAGCTTTTCTGTGGATATTTATCAATCTAAAACAGAAAAATTATTATTGCAACAATCTGTTCAAGCTATTGCAGGAGTACCTCAATATTTTAATAATATAGGTAGTCTTAAAAATAATGGTATTGAACTTGAGCTCTCATCAGTAAATATTCAGAAAAAAGATTTCAGGTGGACTACCTCATTAAATTTTGCTAAAACCAAAAATGAAATTATTGAATTAGGAAAAGAATCGTTTTTATTAACCCAAGGAGAAAGAACTGAAGTTTACCAAAGTAAAATTGGAAGTCCATTGGTTCAATTTTTAGGATTTAAAACTGATGGAGTATGGTTGAGTCAAAGCGATATAAATGATGCTAGGGCTAAAGGATTAACCAGTAATTTGGCAAATGTTTTTATTCCAGGTGGCTTAAAATTGGTTGATATTAATGGAGATAATATTATTGATAATAATGATCGAACCAGTATTGGCAGCCCATATCCGGATTTTACTTGGGGTATAACCAATAATTTAAATTATAAATCATTTGATTTAAGTTTCACATTTCAAGGAGTTCAAGGTGGGTCGTTAATTAATGGTGATGTTAATTATAATGAATCGAAAAGATATATTACTGCATACAATCAAAATAGATGGATCAGCCCTATGTTTCCTGGTGATGGTAAAACACCGTATTCTACAATTGGATTTAATTGGTTGTTAACAGATTATGCAGTTCAAGATGCATCTTATTTTGCATTGAGGGAATTAAATCTTGGATATCGATTACCTAATTCAATCGCAAAAGCAATTAAATTGAGTTCATTGCGCGTTTATTTTGCTGCACAAAATTTATTATTTGTAACTGCTAAAGGATTTAGAGCACTTAACCCTGAAGGAAGAGCGAATGCAGGTGTTTATTCTTCGGCATTGATAGATGGTTATCAAAGAGGAAGTTTTCCAATTCAAAAAACGTTTGTATTTGGAATCGATATCAACTTTTAATTTTAAAAAATATTTTTTATGAAACGTTCACATTATTTAATAATATCAACCCTAGCTTTTTCTTTTGGTTGTACAAAGTTGATTGACCTTAATCCTCAATCAAACATTAGCTCTGCTACATTTTATTCTAATATAACAGAAGTAAATACCGCATTAACAGGATGTTATAATGGAATGATTGCACCGTTAAATGACGAATGGACTTTAACAGAACTACGCAGTGATAATTCCGTACAAGGTGTTGCTGGAAGTACTTCTTCTCCTAATAGGGATTTAAGCGACTTAGATATGTTTTTTCCAAGCGTATCTCATCAAGGATTATATAGCTATTGGTTAAATACTTATTACAATATTCGAAATGTAAATTTCGTGTTGAATAATTTAGGAGTAGATTATTCAGCAACTTCTGGTACAATTACTTTTAATCCGATAAGTATTCCTATAAGTAGTGTTGATGTAAAGAGATTATCAGCTGAAGCCTCATTTATTAGGGCTCACCATTATTTTAATTTAGTTCGATTATACGGAGATGTATTTTTAGTGCATGAACCAATAAGTCCTGAAGAAGCTAAAATTGTAAATCGTTCCCCATCAGCTGATATATACAAATTAATCATTGCTGATTTATTAAATGCTGCTGATAATGGAAGAAATTCAAAATATGCATCAATACCTGCTGCTGAATTAGGTCGAGCAAATAGTTGGTCAGCTAAAGCATTATTGGCAAAAGTATATTTAACCTTAAACCGGAAATCTGAAGCTTCAGTTTTATTACAAGATATTATTACTAATAGTGGGTATAGTTTGCAGGCAAATTATGCAAATATATTTTCTATAAGTAATGAAATGAATTCCGAAATGCTTTTTGCAATTCGTTTTAAAGCTGGTGGTATTGGTTTAGGCAGCTCACTTCCAAATGCATTTGCTCCATTGAATAGTGGAGCAGCAGTTATAAATGGTGATGGAAGAGGGCTCAATTTTCCTTCAATAGATTTATTTAATGCTTATGCTGCAACTAATGCAACTGGCGCTGTTAGTACAACATCAAATAATGTTACTTTAACTGCTGCTAATCCTGCTATTACTGTTGGTATGGCAGTCACAGGTTTACAAATTGCACAAGGAACAACTGTTACTGCAGTTGCAGGAGCTGTAGTAACACTTTCTTTAAGACCAACTGCAACATTGGCTGCAGCTAATCTGGCATTCGGTGGTGATGTAAGAAAACTTGTAAATCTTGGTGTGTTCACTGGCGCTAAAATTTATGTTAACAAATATATTTCTACTGTTGCTGTTGCAAATGATGCTGAAAATGATTGGCCAGTTATTCGTTATGCTGATGTATTATTAATGATGGCTGAAGCCCAAGGGAATAATGCAACAAGTATAGGTTTCATTAATCAAATAAGATCTAGAGTTTCGCTACCGTTGTTGTCTCCTTCTACAACTAATACCACGGCATTATTTGAAAAAGCTTTAGCAGACGAAAGAAAATTTGAGTTTGCATTCGAAAATCAACGTTGGTTCGATTTATTGAGATTTAATACAACATTATCAACTATTAATTCAGTTCAAGTATTAAAAGATCATTTTAATTTTATGTATCCTTTGCATTATATTAACTATCCTGCGCCTCGCTTGTCATTAGCAGAAATGCAAGCATTAGTAACTAATGATAAAATGTTATTGCCGATTCCCCAACGTGAAATTGATAATAACACTCAAATTGTTATTAAACAAAATCCTGGTTATTAATTAAGTACCAATGAAATTTTTTTTAATTATATCATTTATCGCTTGTTCTCTGGCTGTTTTTGGTCAGACAATAATCGACACTGTTTATAAGCCAGTTGCGTTTCCAAAGGGATATGAATCAGCGCTAGATGTGGTGTACACCAATGTAAATGGTTGGGAAGGAAAATTGGATTATTACATCAATACAGCAAGTACACAACCAACACCATTGGTAATTAATATACATGGTGGTGGATGGAACCATGGTGTAAAAGAAGGACAAGGAGGTTTCTCACCTTTTTTTAAAGAAGGATTTGCAGTAGCTAATATAGAATATAGGTTAACGCCACAAGCTACGGCTCCTGCTGCCATTGAAGATGCTAGATGTGCATTGATTTATTTAATCAATCATGCCAAACAATTAAATATAGATGCAAATAAAATTGTGATCATGGGGGGGTCTGCAGGAGGTCACTTGGCTTTAATGGCAGGGCTTCTTGGATCTAATTCAATATTTGATAACAATTGTATAGGGGTTCAAAATATTAAAGTTGCAGTTATCATTGATAAATATGGAATTGCAGATGTATGGGATTGGGGTTATGGAAAAAACATAACTAGTAAATCTGCACTTACTTGGTTGGGTGAAAAAAAACTTGACTCGTTGTTTGCTGCTTCAGTTTCTCCCATTAATTATGTATATAATTCAAGTCCACCTACACTGATTATTCATGGAGATGCTGATCCAACAGTTCCTTATCAACAGTCTATTGCGCTATATGAAAAATATAAATCGGTTGGCGTAAAATGTGCATTCATATCTGTAACAGGTGGGTTACATGGAAAGTTTACCAAGGAAAAAAATGATGAATTGAATATAGCAATTATGAAATTTATTTTTGAAGTTATTAAATGATGAAACTCAACAGTAATAAAAAAATAAAGGGACTTAGATGGTGGATTATAGGACTGATTGGTATTTCTACCATCATTAATTATATTGATAGAAGTGCCATCAATATCATGTGGCCGTATATCTATAAAGATTTTGGTATTGCAGATGCAGACAGCAAACAGGTATTGGCGTATATCACCAGTTTTTTTATGGTGGCTTATGCGTTGGGCCAAACGCTTACAGGAAAAATGATGGATCAAATTGGTACCCGTTTGGGTATGGCGGTATCCATTATCGGTTGGAGTATTTCCATTGCATTACATGCATTGGCCAAAGGGGTAATGTCTTTCAGTATATTTCGTTTCTTTTTAGGATTGAGTGAAGCAGGTAACTGGCCTGGTGCTACCAAGAGCAATGCAGAATGGTTTCCTGCAAGGCAGCGCGGTATAGCACAAGGTATTTTTGGAGCAAGTGCATCGTTGGGTTCGGTGGTTGCAGCACCATTTATTGCAGGATTGTATTTGGCATTTGGATGGAGGGCAACATTTGTTGGTATTGCAGGTTTAGGCATATTGTGGTTAATACCTTGGTTGGTGATCAACAAAGCCACACCCGATAAACATCCATGGATTACCCCTGAAGAAAAATCATTAATTGATGATCAAATAGTAGGAGCAACAGCAAACCAAGAAACGGCGTATACCTGGCGCCAATTACTTCAATTTAAAAA
>JAYVRC010000120.1:0-2655 GCA_043776615.1 Sphingobacteriia bacterium | reverse complement strand
CCACATGGTAATTCACCCAACTCCCAATCAAATCGCTTACCACATGTATTGTCTTTTCCAGGTGCGCACCAACAATCTCGTCCCCAATCTTTATAACTTTCAACAATCTTTTTAAGCTTTGGATTATTAACTAAAACTGCACCTCCTTCTCCCATAGTTATATGATGAGCTGGATAAAAAGAGACAGTTGCCAAGTCACCAAAAGTGCCCGTTTTCTTTCCTCCCACACTAGCACCTAATGAATCGCAATCATCTTCTATTAACCATAACTTATATTTATCTGCGATGGCTTTTATTGCAACCACATCGAATGGATTACCTAAAGCGTGAGCCATCATAATAGCTTTAGTTTTAGGAGTTATTGCCGCTTCAATTTTTTCTGAAGTAGCATTATATGTGGGTATATCTACATCAATAAAAACTGGTATAGCTCCAAATTGAACAATTGGATTTACAGTAGTCGGAAAACCAGCTGCAACAGTAATTACTTCATCTCCTTTCTTTATAGCAGCCTCTCCTAATTTTGGAGAAGTGAGTGCGTAAAACGCTAATAGATTTGCTGAGGATCCTGAGTTAACTAAAAAAGCATACCTACTTCCAAAATATTTGGCTAGTTGAGTTTCAAACTCATCTGCAAAACGACCATTTGTTAACCAACCATCTAAGCTCGCCTCAACAGCGTACAAAAGATCTTCTTGATCTAACATTTTTCCAGTAACTGGTAGATAATCAATACCAGCTTTATAAGTATTCTTGATATTATTTGCGGCAATTAAGCCAAGTTGTTCTTTAAGTTCTTGTGTTAAATTCTTAAACATTTTATAGGTCCAGTTATTGATTAATTAATGAGTATGAATCTAAAGTGTGCATAATTCCGCTTTTCAAATCGGTTTGAGGATACCATCCTAATTTTTTTAGGGATGTATTATCACTAGAAGAGTTTAAAATATCGTTGCTCCTATTAGGTAGTGCACCAAAAGCAAGTTTAGTGACTTCATTATTGCAAATTTCTTTGCAAAGTTGCGCCATATCGCGAATACGAATTGTTTCACCAGATGATACCGAAATCTCATGAAAGCCTTTTAGTTGATCTAAATTTTGAAGAATGGTAGTATAAGCATTGACCACATCTGTAATATAAATAAAGTCACGCTTTTGCAGGCCGTCAGTAAATTCAATAACTGGAACATGTTGCATTAATTTTTGGATAATCATTGTTACAAATTTCCAATTATCGTCTCCAGGGCCATAAAAATACTCTGGTACTATATTCACTATGCTAATTTGGTCTTTTTTTAATTTCAAATAAGAACCAAACTGTTTTTTAGTAAATGCATAATGATTTACTTCTGCTGGTAAAGATGTGTCAGTATTTATAAAATATTGAACATTGGTTTCTAAGGCCGCATCTAATAAGTTATTAGGGAAATCTACATTTGCACTTTTAATGTCTACAAATGTTTCACCATTTCTGCCATAACAGGCCGCAAGATGTATAATTGTGTCTATACTATTTTGCGTGATTACTTCCTTGTATGATATATCCTCAATATCATACATCCTAATCATATTTGTATATTCCGTAATCCTTTTTAGTGAAGAACTTTTACGCTTCAATAACACAAGAGTATAATCATGTTTAAGTAAAGCAGCTAACAAATTACTACCTAAATATCCAGTACCCCCTGTAAGCAATATCTTTTTACTCATTATTTGCAACTAATAAATAATCTGAGATATCTCGTGCCATAAGTTCAGTTATCTTTCGATTATTAGATGCTTTATACCAGTTAATTGTTTTTTCAATTGCTGTATTACAACTAAATTTTGGATGCCACTTTAAAAGTGAAGCAGCTTTACTGATATCTAACTTTAATAATCCTGCTTCATGCAATAATGGTTTTATTTGAACATCTTTAATTTCTCCTTATCCCCAAATACTTATTGCTTTTTCTACTAAGGCACTTACTGGAAAAGTGTCTTTTAGATGTGGACCAAAGTTCCATGCTTCACCAAATTTTAATGGTTCTTCGTATAAACGTTTGCCCAATAATAGATACCCCCCTAGTGGTTCGAGCACATGTTGCCAAGGTCTAACCGCTGTTGGATTTCTTACAATTATTTTTTGATTAGATACTAACGCCCTAATTATATCTGGTATAATTCTATTTTCAGACCAATCTCCACCACCAATAACATTACCAGCTCTAGCAACTGCTATTGATTTCTTATGAGAATTGAAATTATTTGAGTTAAAAAAAGACTGTCTGTACGAATTGATTAATATTTCACAAGCAGCTTTACTTGAACTATATGGATCGAATCCACCAAGTCGATCATTTTCTCTATATGGATAAATCCACTCCTTGTTTTCATATACTTTATCAGTTGTAATTAAAACGACAGCGCATGGCTTACTGAGTTTCCGTATCGCTTTTAATAAATAACCAGTTCCAAGTACGTTGGTTTCATAAGTAAGTTCTGGTTCTTCATAAGACAATAATACCAAAGGTTGAGCCGCTAAATGAAATACTAAGTCTGGCTCAAAGGCTAATAATTCATTTTCTAGTTTTTCGCTATCGCGAATATCAGCTATAACAGATTCACATAAATCATCCCCGCCCATTTGAATTAAAGTAGGGGGCAAAGGTATTT
>JAYVRC010000119.1:0-2659 GCA_043776615.1 Sphingobacteriia bacterium | reverse complement strand
AAAATCGTATATACTCATCATCAACAAGTTTTTAATTCTAACTATTTTATTGTTAAATTATTTGAATTAGTATACAATAAATTTGATTACTTAACTTTTGTTTCAAATACAATTTCAAAATCTTTTTTAAACAAATTTAATATTGAATCTAATAGCACTGTAATTTATAATCCTGTTTCTACACCATTTTTTCTTAATGAAAAAAAAAGCAAAAAATCTAATGATGTTAATTTTTTACGATTAATATATTTGTCTAGATTCTCAAAGCAAAAAGCACATTATGATTTAATAAAATCTTTTTTAAAAAATAAGCAAATAATATACAGAAAAAACATAATTATTCACTTTTATGGAGATGGTTCTGAAATTGATATTTGTAAAAAACTTGTAGAGGATAATGAACTAAAGGATAATTTTATTTTTTGTGGTTTTATTGATCAAAAAGAACTACCTGATCTATTGATTAAATATGACCTTGCAATTTTTCCTAGTATTTATGAAGGGTTCGGAGTAGCTGCTGCTGAATGTATCTGTTCTGAATTACCTGTAATTTATAATAAAGTAAATGATACTTTAGTAGAAATAGTTGATAACTCAGGATGGGGCGTTGATTTAAATGATATGCCTTCATTTATAGAAAGTTTAACTGCTCATAGAATTAATCAAAAAATTGAATTTTGTAAAACTGAAAGGATGAAATTTAATGCAAAAGTAATTTCACAAAAGTATACTGATATGTATAAATTACTAATATGAAAAAAATTATTTACGATATTGGAAAGCATAACGGAGAGGACACAATGTTATATTTAAGGTCTGGTTATAATGTAATCGCAGTTGAAGCCAATCCGTTGTTAGTTGAAATAGCATCAAAAAAGTTCAAAAATGAAATTAAAGAAGGGAGATTAAAAATTTTGAATTTAGGTATAAATACTATCAGTAATAATAATATATTATTCTATAAAAATGTTTTTAAAAGTGAGTGGAGTTCCTTTGATTATGAGGCTGCATCTAAAATCAAATCAACTATTGAGAATATTTTCGTAAACACTATAACTATGGAAGATTTATTAAATAAATATGGTATTCCATTTTATTTAAAGATTGATATTGAGTCTTACGATACAATGTGTTTAGAAAGTTTATTCAATTTTAAAATTCTTCCAGAATATATTTCTTGTGAGGCTAGTTCAATAAAGAATATCGATATTTTGTACTTACTAACTACTACATAGCATAGGATACATTAGGTTCACGAAAAAAGGATTTATTCAATTCTGTATTTTTTTGAATTTCATCCATTACGCTTTTTACTTTTTGTTTAAATGTTTTTTCTGTTGGTGTGTGTTTTTGTTTGGCAACTTTTTGTTTTGCATTATTCCAAACGAGTTCATCAGGATTAAGCTCGGGAGAATATGGTGGTAGTTGGTATAGTTTTAATTTTCCTTTGGTACTTTCTACAAATTGCTTGACTTGTTTTGTAAAATGTGATTTATGCCCATCCACAATTAAACTAATTTGCATCTTTTGATTGTGCATTAGGCGTTTTAAAAATTGAATAAATACAGTGCCATTGAAACTTGTATCATATAACATAAATCGTAGTTTACCCTTATTATTAATAGCAGAAATCACATTGACCTTTTCTCTTTTTCCACTTGTTTTTATAATTGGGGTTTTGCCTTTTGGTGCCCATGTGGAACCGTATTGGGCTGTAGCATGAAATCCAGCTTCATCACTAAAATAAATTTCCCTTTTTTCTTTCTTCGCCTCTTTTTTTATTGATGGGTAATGTTTTACAAGCCATTGCTCTACTTTTTTAGAATCTTGTTGTATCGCTCTTTCCAGTGGGCGTTGGCGACTCAACCCTAACTTCTTCATTAATCTGCCTATCTGTACTTTTGAATAGCGTACAGCAAATTTTCTACTAATCAATTCGCTTATCATATCTATTGTCCATAAGGCATATTCAAATTTTAACTGAAGTGGGTTTTTAAGCAATAAATTTGATAGTTGTTGTTCTTGCTTTTGGTTGAGTTTCGGTACAGGGCCTTTGGATTTTGTACTTTTTAACCCTGGAAAACCTTGCGCATCATATATTCGCAACCATTTATAAATATTGGTGCGATGTAAGCCAAATAGTTTAATTACCTCTTCAGGAGATTTATTTTTTTGACGAACTGCTTTAACAGCCTGAATGCGGATATACTCACTTTGTTCATGCGTAAGTTTTCTTCCATCTATCTTTTTTGCGATAATATCTTGTAATTTTTGCATAGCACAAATATACAAATTATTATTACAATATGTATCCTATCCTAAGAAATAGTTAGTACTTGGGTATAGAAACTTTAAATTAATAAATCAAAGTTGGTTTCATAATCCCATTAATATAACTCTAGAAAAAAGTACTTTATTTCCATATTTTAATTTATTTGTAAATATTGTAAGAAAAAGAGTCGGTCGTTTATATAATTTTAAATATCCAGTTGGATCTTCAGGTCCTTTTGCAGAAAATACTAAGGGTAGTTGGTTAAATTATGATCAAGTGAAAAATCTTTACTTAGAATTTTATTCGAAAAATAAGGTAATCAATACTCAAAGTTGGTTTGATATTCATGCAAAAATGTAATTTATTTTATATAAGAATTGTTTAAAT
>JAYVRC010000118.1:0-2660 GCA_043776615.1 Sphingobacteriia bacterium | reverse complement strand
GTAAAGAATCATTAGATACAAGACTGAGTAAAGCGGCGTATGAGCTTTCCTTTACTCACCAGTTTGACAATGTAATTGAAAATAAAGATTTTGAAACTGCCTGTAGGGAAGCAGAGGAAATTGTGAGAATCTTTATTAATAATTAAACCACATCTCTTTCATTTATATATTTTTGTTATATGGATTGGACGACTGTCATAGCAATAGTAATTTCTCTTATCCTGATAGGTTTTTTTGCCGGCGTTGAAATAGCTTTCATTTCAGTAAGCAAATTATCCATTGAACTAAAAAAAAAGCAGGGTACTTATGTAGGAAGGATTTGGGCATCTTACATGGAAAAACCTGCAAGGTTTATTGGCACAACACTTATTGCACTTAATATTTTAGTGGTTGTTTACGGTTTGCTGTGGAGCGATATCCTCGTTAGTTTTTGGAAGTTCTGGCACATTGATAATGCGTATCTAAAGCTGGCAGCAGAAACTTTTTTATCTACATTTATACTGCTTATTTTCGAGTTTATTTTCAAAGCTTTTTTTCGTGCAAAAGGAGATGCCATCATTGGCAGCAGTATCATCACTTTTATAGTTCAGTTCTTCTATTCAGTATTTGCATGGATAGCTTCCATTTTTGTAGACATAGCAGAATGGATACTCAAATATATTTTCAATATCAAGATCCATGCAAAAAAAGAAGTGTTCACTAAAATAGATCTTGAGCATTTTATCCAGCAAAGTAAGGATGGCGATACGGATGATAACGTTGAATTAAATAATGAATTATTTGAGAATGTTCTGTCTCTTTCGGATATTAAAATAAGAACCTGTTTAATTCCAAGAAAGGAAATTGAAGCAGTTGATATTAATGCATCGCTTACAACAGTAAAAGAAAAATTTATTGACACCAAACTTTCCAAGCTGATTGTTTATGAAAATAATATTGATAACATACAGGGATACATTCACCAGCTTGATCTGTTTAAAAATCCTGAAAGCCTGCGATCGGTATTGTTGCCCATACCTACAATCCCTGAGAGTATGAATGCCTCAGATCTTATAAGCAAATTCACTAAAGAACGAAAAAGTATTGCATGGGTTATAGATGAATTTGGGGGCACTGCAGGTATCGTAACGATGGAAGATTTGCTGGAAGAAATTTTTGGAGAAATTAAAGATGAATACGACACAGAAGAATTTGTTGAAAAACAAATTTCTGCCGACGAATATATTTTTAGCGGCAGGCTGGAGCTGGATTACATTGCTGATAAATACAAACTGGATTTCAGGCATAATGAAGAAACCGGAACGCTCTCAGGTTATATTATCAGCCAGCATGAAAGAATACCAAAACAAAAAGACAGGATAATAATTGACGATTATGAATTTGATATTTTAAATGTCAGCGAAACAAGAATTGAAACGGTGAAGATGAAAGTTTTAAAATAGTTGATGGTTCATAGTTCATAGTTATTACCAATGACCCAATGAGATAACTGAAATGATAGTAGCTGTAGATATAAAAGGTAAGGATGATTACCAGCATATCATTTTTGAAACCTTTAAAAGAATAGCAGCAAAATATCCTCAACATTCCTTCATTTTTATTTTTGATAAGCCCTTCGATCCTTTATTTGCTTTTTCAGAAAATGTAAATGCGATTGTAATAAAACCGCAAAAGCTTTCTTTGCTGAATGATATAAAAATTTCTTCTGTTTTGAAAAAATATAAGGCAGATGTGTTGGTTACTTCAAAATTTTTATCACAAACAAAAGTGCCGCAATGCTTAATTGCCTTTGATAAAGTAACAGCAAAATCTTTGGGCAAAGCACATGAGATCGTAACCGATTCTGAATTTTCTAAAAAAGAAATTATTGAGAAATATAAAATAGATGAAAGTAAAATTGATGTTGTTTACAATAGTGTTGACGAGATCTTTCAACCAATAACATTTCAACTTAAAGAAAGCATAAAAGAAAAATATGCTTACGGTAACGAATATTTTTTATATACGGGAACAATTCCATCAGGAAATAATTTATTGAATTTGCTGAAGGCATTTTCTGCGTTTAAAAAAATGCAGAAAAGCAATATGCAATTATTGATTGCAACAAAAACACAAATACCAAAAGAATTTTTAGAAACATTGCGGCTGTTTAAATTTAAAAGCGAAGTACAGCTATTGGATGTTGATGAACATGAACTGGCAAACATCAGAGTATCGGCTTATGCATTCGTTTACCCTTTTTCGCAAAGATATTTGTATGCACTGCAGGCAATGCGAGCCGGGGTACCCATCCTTACAAGTAATGCAGGTTACATGCCTGAAGTTTGCGAAGATGCTGCGTTATATTTTGATGAAAATGACCATAAAAAAATGACTGACAAAATGATGATGGTGTACAAAGATGAAAATGCAAGAAAGCAATTAATTGAAAAAGGAAGAGACCTGGTAAAAAAATATTCAGGGGATAATAGCGCTGATTCTCTTTGGAAGTGTATTGAAAAAGCTTGGAGGTAATATTATTTATCTTTGCAGCTTATGAATCAATCTTCAATAAAAATAGACGTACTGCTTGATCCCAATAAAGTTCCGCAACAAATAAGCTGGAGTGCAACTGACAGCAGCAGTGATATGGCGCAAAAGGCAAAAGCCATGTGCATAGC
>JAYVRC010000117.1:0-2661 GCA_043776615.1 Sphingobacteriia bacterium | reverse complement strand
ATCATTTGATTTCTATTTCTTTTTTTTAAGAAAAGCTCTTCCAATATTGGAATAAAAATCATTGGCGAAACAATCATTAGTACTAATGGCCAAATTCTATGATCTTCTAAATCGGCTATTTTAAAGAATATAGCATTCGTAATGCCTGATAAAAAAAGAATGGTCAATGAGGCTTTGTTATTTTTAAAATATTTTTTCAAATTATTCAAACGCTTGGTATTAAGGTTAATAGCTGTTTTATTATATCCTTTGAAATTACCTATTAATTGTCATATAATTAACATGAAAAATACTTCGTTAATTAAACAACTAGATCGAAATGTGAGGTTGTTACACACTAGAAAATTCTCACAGATTTGTATGTCAATTATTTGCTTATTTTCTTCATCACTTTTTCTAGCATCCCTGCAATTACTTCATACCCCTTATCAGAAGGGTGCAAGCCATCATAAGTCATATCCATTGATTCAAGAGGATAGGGATATTCATCATTTTCGGGATGAAAAGGAATGTCAATGAATTTTGGATAAGGATAATTTTCATACAAGCCGGTTTGCGGGTTTTTCAACCTTTTGAATTTAACCAGGTTCTCTTGTTTAAGCGCAGATTTGTGGTAGAGATCAACCACTGTGCAATTTTCATAATTCCCTATCTCAATGATTGCATTGGCAAACTGTTCCAACCATTGACCATTCTTTTCTTTATAAGAACCATACGCATTGTTCTTATAATTTTTGATATAAACAAAATCAACTCGCTGCATTGGTGTGATGAGAATAATCTTTGCTTGACCATTTAGGTTGTGTAATTTATTGATGATGGTTCTGAAAGCACCGCAAACTGTAGTATTTCCTGTATTGTTTTGATAGTCATTGAAAGTGCCTAATGGCTTGCCACCCCACCAGTCGTTTGTTCCCAAAAAAACAGAATACATATCTGCTTTCTCAATTCCCAATTTATCAATTTCAGTAGCAATGCGAATGGCTGTCCAGCCATTATGACCTTGGTTACTATACTTGATATTCGGAAACTTCTCCACCAACCTTGTCATATAACCTTTGGTGATTCGGTTACCTGTTTCATCAGGGTGTTCGTTTAAGTAGGTTATTGAATCCCCGATAGCAGCCCAGGTAATATTTTTGGGAGTAAAGGAGGCAAAAAAGAATAAAACAATACATGACACTATAATGACTCTTTTCATAAACACAATAATTATCTGTGAAAAATAGTTATCTAAATTTAACCTCAAATTTCTCAATCATTTCTTTACTAAATAAAAATAAATTTATGTTTGTTGTAAATAGTCTTTAACTGAAGAATTAATTGTATACCCAACAAAACAGGAAGCACTGATTATTAGGGAATATACTGTTTTTCACATAGGTAGTTTTTTAATGCGAATCAAGGATTGAACCATATATTGCCTTTTTAATGTGCCTCGTTGAAATTTCTACATAGATTCACTGATTAGCACAGATTTAATCGTTAAAAATCCGTGAATCTGTGGCAACTAATGAGTCAGGACTTCAACCCTTGATCGAAATTATTAGGTACAGCACCAAACAGCATTGGTTTATGACAAATTGTTTGAAAACCATAATAATTTCGTTGAAATCAATTAGTGAACAAGGCTGGCTGTGATTAATTTTACATTTTTAAAAACTAGGTATCTAAACAGATGAAAATTAAAAATATAGGTTCTATTTTTTCTGAAACTGGATTGCTCATATTACTGGTATTGCTTTATAGTAGTTCCATCTATTCTCAAACCAAGGATAGTACAGAACTCATTCATCATTTTTCGGGGGTGGTAACCATTACAAACAATGGTATTTCACTCATTCCTACTTTTTCGTTGGGTAAGCCTGCCGGCATACTGGGTTTATCGATGGGAAACCAGAAATTTAGCTTTGAGCCAGAGTTTAGATTTGCTTTAGAGGGAAAGCCCTGGTCATTTATTTTATGGAGTCGCTATAAACTACTCAGTTCCAATAAATTCACTTTAGGGATTGGGGCACATCCGGCGTTTATTTTTAAAACAATAAGCACAGTTACCAATGGTTCAGTAAAAGACATTATAGTTTCAAATCGTTATGTAGCTACCGAGTTTGCGCCTAATTATTATTTTTCAAAAAACATGAGTGTGGGAGTATACTATTTGTATTCACATGGACTTGATGAGGATGCCATACAGAATACACATTTTTTAACCATCAATGCTAATTTTTCAAATATAAAGGTTAGCAAAAAGTTGTTATTTAAAGTAAATCCCCAATTTTATTATTTGCAACAAGATGGTAAAGGAGGTTATTACTTTACTTCTGCATTTACGATTGCCAAAATGAACTTTCCTATAGTAATTCAATCTATTATTAATAAAACCCTTGGTTCAGATATCCAAGGAAGTAAAGATTTTGTTTGGAATGCCAGTATCATCTATTCTTTCAATAATACCTATGTCAAACACAGATAAACAAAGAGAATTAGTAAGTTTGTGGGAGATGAAAAAAGTGGAAACCATAGAAGAATTCTACAAATGTAAATTCGATTGGGTACACGATAATCTGAGAAATGAGATCCTTATATTGGAGCCAATGCAAAACAGGTTCCTTATAGTAAAAGGGACTTTTTTAAAATCAGCCTTGTTATAGGCAATAGCAA
>JAYVRC010000116.1:0-2662 GCA_043776615.1 Sphingobacteriia bacterium | reverse complement strand
GATTACGAACGAAAAGCGGTATTAGAATATTTAAAGTTTTTGAAGTGCTCATTTAGTTAACTTTATATTAAATGAGAATAGGGATACTGCTTTTCGATAACATGACAGCGCTAGATGCGGTAGGGCCTTATGAAGTATTGGCAAGAATTACTAATGCCCGAGTATATTTCATAGGGGTAGAGAAAAAAGTATACAAAGATTATTATGGATTAAATCTTTCAGCTGATTATTCAATAGATGAAATAAGAGATTTGGATATTTTATTAATTCCTGGGGGCTATGGGATTGATATTTTACTTGATAATTCAGCATTAAAAAATTGGATGAAGTTGATAGATAAATCAACTAAGTATACAGTGTCAGTTTGTTCTGGTGCATTGTTATTAGCGGAGGCTGGTTTATTAGATGGGAAGCGATGCACTACTCACTGGAGGCGTAAAGAACAATTAAAAAAGCTCAACGTAATAATTGAAGAGGAAAGATATGTGCATGATGGAAAAATAATATCATCGGCTGGTGTTTCAGCTGGAATAGATATGGCATTGTATTTAGTAAGTTTAATAGAAGGAGAACAATCAGCCCAATTAATTCAGCTTGGAATTGAATACGACCCAATGCCTCCTTTTGATTGCGGTTCGCCTAAAAAGGCAACTGTAGAAATAATGGAACAGTACAATAAAAAATTACCTTCTAATCTCAAGAAAAGTATTGTATGAGCTATTCATTCTTTTTTTCTTTAGATTCAACTAGGCCTTTTTGTTTCATCAATTGCAACCCATAATTACGGATTACTTCAATAACGGGTATAGCTTTTTTCCCTTTTGCCGATATGGTATATTCTACTTTTGGAGGAACTACCGGATAAGCTTTTCTTATAATTAATTCATGCTTTTCTAACTCCCTCAATTGCGATGAAAGCATTTTGTGCGTAATATGGGGTATTGCTTTTTTCAACTCGCTATACCGCATGGTTTTTTGATTGATCCGCCATAGTATGGGCATTTTCCAAGTACCTCCTATAAATGCTAATGCAAATTCCACTGGGTTATAATACACTTTGTGTTCAAAAGTAAAGTCTGGCATTGTTTTTAGATTTAATCAAATAAAGTTAACAACTATTATAGTTAATAATAGTACATACTTTCTTAAAAGATAGTATCATACTTAAAAGTAGTATAGGTTATTATATAGTATATATCCCCCATTTTTATATCGCTATTAAATATGGCCAGAAAAATATAACAATTGTTAAAACAAAAAACTACAAACAATGAAAAAGTTCAGTACAATTATTTTATCGTTCGCAATCATGATGGTAACAAGTATTGCTTTTGCTCAACACAATGCAGGCAATAAAGGTAAAATTTTAATGATTGCCTCCAATCCATCAATCAATCAAAAAACTGGTTGGCCAATAGGTGTATGGTATTCGGAACTTACACACCCTTATTGGGCTTTTACTGAAGCTGGGTACTCAGTTGAACTTGCTAGTCCAGATGGTGGTCCAATTAAATTTGATGGATTTTCCGACCCTGAAGATGAAAGTAAATATGCAGCTTTCGATTATATTTCTTTAGGCTTTAAGGAAGACCCAGTTAAAATGGAGTTAACTAAAAATACCCTAAAGCTTTCAACTGTAAATCTTAACGAGTATAAAGCCATTTTTGTATGTGGAGGACAAGGACCTATGTACACATTTATTAATAATTCCGAATTGCAAAAATTTGTTGTCGATTTTTATCTTACCGGAAAACCCACAGCAGCAATATGCCACGGCACTTGCATTTTACTAAAAGCTAAATTGCCTACTGGTAAATATTTAGTTGAAGGGAAAAAGTGGACAGGTTTCGCCAACAATGAAGAGAATTATGCTGATGCTTATGTTGGACAAAAAATTCAACCTTTTAGAATTCAAGACGAAGCCAACAAGCTCCCAAATTCTAAATTTTTAGTGGCTCCAATGTTTGAAGCATTTGCAGTACAAGATGGGAATTTAATTACTGGTCAGCAACAAAACAGTGGCGCGGCAGCAGCCGAATTAGTTTTAAAAGCTATTGAAAAAGACAAAGCTCGCTATCCAACTTATGTACTTGTACATGGAGCTTGGGCAGATGAAAGCGCTTGGGGCTTTGTTCGTAATCAATTAGCGGTAAATGCAAATGTTGTGGTAGTAAACCTTCCAGCCCATGGTGCAGATAATACCTATGGCGTTGGTATTGGTTTAAATGAATATGTAAAAACAGTATCGGATGCTATAAATAAACAAAGTGGTAAAGTAATTTTAGTTGGTCACAGCATGGCTGGTGTAATTATTTCTCAAGTAGCCGAAAAAATTCCTACCAAAATTGATAAACTTATTTATGTGTCGGCTTATTTGCCAAAGTCGGGCGAAAATGTTTCGGGTATTACTAACAAATTTTTGAATAATAAACCTATAGAAGTTTTTGAATTTAACAAAGACTATTCTTTAGTTAATATTAAAAAAGAAGCCATTTCTACTGTGGTTTGTGCCGATTGTCCTCAATTCATGAAAGATGTATTGGTAAAATACCATAGAGCAGAACCAACCAAGGGCTTAAATGATAATGTTATTTTAACCACAAAATTTGCTGGTATTCCTAAGTATTATATTGCTACCAAAAATGATTATGCAGTTCCATAT
>JAYVRC010000115.1:0-2671 GCA_043776615.1 Sphingobacteriia bacterium | reverse complement strand
AATTCTGATAAATTGATTTCAATAACTTGATCAAAATATTTTTCTGGTGCAGCATATACTTCCTCATCTGCATTCAAATAAGCACTTATTCCATCAGCAAGGTTTGCTATTTCTTCTCTGCCGGTTGCTTTTAAATACCTACCCATACTAGCATCATATCCGAATGTTGAGGTAGTAGCACCTATTTCGGCTCCCATATTACAAATGGTGCCTTTACCTGTACAACTCATGCTAGTTGCTCCTTCTCCAAAATATTCAACAATTGCTCCAGTACCACCTTTTACAGTTAGTATTCCAGCAACTTTTAATATTACATCTTTTGGAGCCGTCCAACCACTTAACTTGCCAGTTAGTTTTACTCCAATTAGTTTAGGCCATTTTAATTCCCATGGTAATCCTGCCATAACATCACAAGCATCTGCACCACCAACACCAATAGCTATCATGCCTAAACCACCAGCATTCACAGTATGAGAATCTGTTCCAATCATTAGCCCACCGGGAAATGCATAGTTTTCTAAAACAACTTGATGAATTATACCAGCGCCAGGTTTCCAAAATCCCAAGCCGTATTTATTTGAAACAGATGCCAAAAAATCATATACTTCTTTGCTTTCTGCATTAGCAATTTCCAAATCCTGCTTTGCTTCAACTTTAGCCATAATCAAATGATCACAATGAACAGTTGATGGAACAGCTACTTTTGGTCTACCTGCTTGCATAAATTGCAATAATGCCATTTGAGCAGTTGCATCTTGCATTGCAACACGATCTGGTGCAAAATCTACATAACTCTTACCTCTTTCAAAGCTTGTTAATGATTGATCTGCATGTAAGTGGGCAAAAAGAATTTTTTCAGATAAAGTAAGTGGACGAGCCAATTTTTTCCTTGCTGCGTGTACTTTTGCAGGCATTTCAGCGTACAATTTTTTAATCATTTCAATGTCAAAAGCCATAATTTGCAATTTTATAGGCGAATTTACAAAAAAACAAGCGCTTCTTTACCTATGAATTGAACTTTTATAGATGTAATCTATTTAAATTTGAATTTATTATTTTTGGCTAGAAGTATTAATTCAAATTATATGAAGAAAATAAGGGAATTTCTAGAGTTAAACGCCTTTGGAGTATGTACTGCTATTGGTGAAAAATTGGGTATAGCTTCCTCAAAAATTCGGATGTGGTTTATTTATATCTCTTTCCTAACCTTAGGCTCTCCTATACTTCTATATATGATTCTTGCATTTTGGATGAATATTAAAAATTATATCCTAGCTGGAAAGAGAAATCCTTTACGAAATCTCTAATTTTTTCTTACTTCCTTTGCCCAAGAATCTTTAAGTGTAACTGTTCTATTAAATACCAATTGTTCTGAGGTTGAATCATTATCGATTACGAAATAACCTTTTCTAAGAAATTGAAATTTATGTTCTTTAGAATCCTTAGCTAAAGCTGGTTCTGCATATGCAGTATGAATAATTTGAAGAGAATCTGGATTAATATGATCTTTAAAACCTCCTTCTGCATTGGCAACATCTTCTACCTTAAATAACCTTTCGTATAATCTAACTTCAGCTTTTATAGCATGTTGAGCACTTACCCAATGTAATGTTCCTTTTACTTGTATACCAGATGTATCTGACCCACTCTTGCTTTCTGGAATATAGGTACAGTGAACTTCTGCAATATTTCCAGCATCATCTTTAATAACTTCTTCACATTTTATTATGTAAGCACTTTTCAAACGAACCATTTGACCAGGAGATAACCTAAAATATTTTTTTGGAGCAATTTCCATAAAATCGTCTTGCTCAATAAATATTTCTTTACTAAAAGGGATTTCTCTTTTTCCTCCATTTTCATTTTCTGGATTATTTTCACTCAACAACATTTCAACTCCTTTTTCGTAATTAATAATTACAATTTTTAATGGGTTAAATACCACCATTCTGCGTTGAGCAGTTTTATTGAGTTCTTCTCTTACACAAAATTCCAATAATCCAACATCAATTAAATTTTCTCTTTTAGCCACTCCAATTCTATCGCAAAACTCTCTAATACTTGCTGCAGGATAACCTCTGCGTCGCATTCCGCTTATGGTACTCATTCTTGGGTCATCCCAACTGGTTACCATTTTCTCATTTACTAATTGCAACAACTTTCTTTTACTCATTACAGTATATGTCATATTTAAACGAGCAAACTCATATTGCTTGGAAGGGAATGTTCCTAAATTTTCGATACACCAATCATACAAAGCACGATGTGGAACAAATTCTAAAGTACAAATTGAATGGGTGATTTTTTCGATAGAATCACTTTGTCCATGTGCAAAATCATACATCGGATAAATACACCATTTATTTCCTGTTCTATGATGATGTGCATGTTTTATTCTATAAATAATTGGATCTCTTAATAACATATTTGGAGAAGCCATATCTATCTTAACCCTAACAACTTTTGTACCATCGGCATACTTGCCATCTTTCATTTCAATAAACAGCTGCTTATTTTCTTCAATTGTTCTTTCCGAATACTGATTGCGGACTCCAGGTTGTGTAGGCGTCCCTTTTTGTAAGGCAATTTCTTCACTTGTACTGTCGTCGATGTAAGCCAGACCTTTTTCAATTAATTTAGAAGCAAGTATATAAAGCTGATCGAAATAATC
>JAYVRC010000114.1:0-2672 GCA_043776615.1 Sphingobacteriia bacterium | reverse complement strand
AGGATGGCCGCAATATCTGCAAACAATTAAAATCAAATAATAATACCAAACATATCTCTGTGATTCTTTTTTCTGCGAATCATAATATTGAAAAAAGCCTTTCCGAATGTTTAGCTGATAACTTTATTTCCAAACCTTTTGATATTAATGACCTTGTAGAAGGAATAAATAGTCAACTTATGAAAGGAGAAAGGCTTAATTGAAATCTAAATTGATATTATACAACAGAGAAAATCCTTTAAAATCTTTCCCAATTTGGGGAATAAAGCTCATATTTTTATAAGACTTGCATTATAAAATCCTGGCATATTTCTATCTTTAAATATGAAATATTTTGTAGAAAAGAGTTCGATAGTTAGAGAAATTTGGGGAAAGGGAGACACTATACTTTTTATTTTTGCAGGTGCCTCAGCTGAATTTGCATTAAATAAAGCTGTTGATTGGTTATACTTTACCGGTAAGCTTCCGGCAGATCCCTTAGGGAGATTATTTTCAACTGTAACCCATGCAAGAAATATCGTTTTTTCTGAAAAGGAAACAGCCTTTAAAGCCATTAATAAAATTACGTCCATTCATTCAGCTGTAGAAACAAAGCGGGGATCGTTAATACCAGATTGGGCATATAGAGATGTACTTTTTATGTTGATACATTATTCTATAGCAGCGTTTGAAGTATTGGAAAGAAAACTAACAATAAATGAGAAGGAAGAAGTATTCGACGTATTTCATCGGTTTGGCATGCAAATGAATTTGCATGGGCTACCTGAAAATTTTAATGAATGGTTGGTAATGAGAAAGGATCACCTGGATAAGAACCTGGAGAAAAGTACATACACCATTGATCTGTTCAAACAATATAAAAAACACCTCGGGAGAGTTAGGTATAAGTTATTATTAGAGGCGCAAATACTTGTAGCACCACAACAAGTAAATAAATTATTAAACCTTGGCAAATTTTCCTTAATAAAACCAGCCCTTATCCTTTATAAATTCTTTTGTAAAATAAAAATTGACTGGTTCATTAAATCTATTCTTCTGCCCAACAAATACATAGATCAAATAAAAACTTTGGATACTAACCACGAAAATCTGTAATCCTAAAAGTATTGTTAAATATTTTTTGCAAAATTAAATATCTAATCTTACTTTTGTGTATCCACACTCCTATCTAATAACTAACTCCTCCATAAGAATTAATATTTTTCGTTTTCTTAATTCCTACGAAAGCCTGCTTCTTTAATCATTTGTAAATTTAAAAATGTAGGTTATGAAAAAATTTTATTCAACTACTGTTGGAGAAACAGTTGTAGCAATTGGTATTATTACCGGCTTTTATGGTTTAATGGCAATAGCCAGCCTTTTAGCCTGGTAATCTATAACTGACCTCTTACAATTTTTTTGATTGGGATGCCCATAAGGCATCCTTTTCTTATTTCGAAAACTCCCAAAATTCCCTCAGTTCAAATGAATTTTCATCGAATGAGATAGAAATTTATGAAGTTTTTTAATGAATATATTTATATAAACTTAAAATACCATTTTTACGTACAATCTATTGATAAAGAACCTTTACGGAAACTATTATATCTGATTTGTAGAATTTAAATTACTTGATCCAATTCTCACTTAAAAATCTAATTAATGCAATAATATTTTATTTTTTTAATTTATGTAAAGTATTACTATTATCTAATTACTAATACTTTATACAATACTTAAACAGTATTATTTTTAGCAAAAAAAATATTTTCAATTTGACACCGAAAACTAAAAATATTAGTTGTATTTTTAAACCTTTTAAATGAAGAAATACGTCGGCATAATTTTTAATCTCGTGTTTGTCCTGATGATAGCAGGTTGCTCCTCTCCTAAAGAATTGGAATACCAGGATTACAAAAATTTCCATTTAGATAACTTGGGTTACAATGCATCACGGGTAACATTAGATCTCCAATATTATAATCCAAATAATTTTGGACTCCAGCTAAGAAGGACCGAACTGGACATCTATATCAATAATAATTTTTTAGGACACAGTGCTTCGGATACTTTAATTAATATCCCCCGAAGAGATACATTTCTACTCCCAATTAAATTTGATATGGATATGAAAAATGCATTGAAAAATGCCTGGAATACAATGACAGGAAATGAGGTGACAGTGAAAGTGACCGGAAGAATTAAGCTTGGGAAGGCAAATGTATTTATGAGTATGCCTGTAAATTATGAAGGGAAACATAAGTTTTCCTTCTTTTGATCATTATATATTTTTCCATTTAGCAGGATTTTCTCTCCATTCCAGGAGGGTTTTTTCTTCATCCGGTAAAACAATTCCCTTTTCAATTGCCAACGCAATCAGCGTGCTGTAATCTGTCAGGGAAATATTGGTAACATCTGCCAGTTTAAAGGCTTCTACAGCTTCATAAAATCCATAATTAAATATAGAAACCAATCCTTCCACTTCAAGGCCCCTGTTTTTTAAAACCTGAACTACTTCAAGACTGCTTTTCCCGGTAGAGATCAGGTCCTCTATTACAACAACCTTCATTCCTTTTTCAAAATAGCCTTCTATCTGGTTTCCTAACCCGTGTTCTTTTGGTTTGGGACGAACATATATGTATGGAAGCTTTAATTGATCAGCTGCCATTGCTCCCCATGCTATGCCTGCTGTA
>JAYVRC010000113.1:0-2673 GCA_043776615.1 Sphingobacteriia bacterium | reverse complement strand
CATTCTGTAGCGTAACACTAATGCTTCCTGCAATTGTATTGAGCAGACGAATATGTTCTTCATCAAAAAAAATTGATTCAACATAATGTTTTAAACTGATGTATCCGCGCACTTCATTATCTATCATTAATGGTGTAAACAAAAAAGATCTAGGTATTTCTATGTCATTCTCTTTAAAATATTGTTCGCCAATTAAATTGTTTACATACTCAACTGCATTTTCATTCACCACCAATTGCTGTCTGGTGTCCATCAAAACTTGCCTTATTTTATTGTATTTCCTTGGCTCAGGGATTGCTTTTTTTCCTTCTTCAAAATGATATTTAAAATATTCTGTGCCGGTTTCCTTCTCCAAAATAGCAATTGAAACAACATATCCCTTAAACATTTGGTGTAAACTATTACCTACTAATTCAAAAATATAGGACATTTCTTTTTGAGTTAGCAATGCTTCTTGAATGCTACTTAATAATAATAATTCAGTATTTCTTTTTCGTAAGGTTTCTTGTAATTGATTTGTTTCATTTTCAATTTGATTGGAACTCTTCATAAATACAACAATTGAATTAAAAAATTAATCAGCCGATTTATAATAAGTCTCTAATTTATGCTTTATATTTCAGTATAAAACACCTTTTCATGTTTAAAAAACTACTTCTTCTTTCAACAATTTTACTTGGTGGTATTAGCTTAACCGCTCAACCAATCAAAGATTCAACTACAAACGAATTAAATAATTATTTTAAACCAGTTAAATGGCGAAGTATCGGACCTTTCAGAGGCGGACGATCAGTTGCTTCTTCTGGCGTAGTAGGCAATATCAACACTTACTATATGGGCACAACTGGAGGTGGACTTTGGAAAACCGAAGACATGGGTATTACCTGGAATAATATTTCTGATGGGTTTTTTAAAACAGCTACTGTTGGTGCTATTGCTGTTGCAGAATCTGATGCTAATGTAGTTTATGTTGGCATGGGTGAACATGCGGTTCGAGGGGTAATGACACATTCTGGTGATGGGGTGTATAAAAGCACCGATGCGGGAAAGACTTGGAAAAAAATGGGGCTAGATTTAACTCGACATATTGCGCGCATTGTTGTTGATCCAAAAGACCCGAATATTGTTTTAGTTGCCGCTCAAGGTGCTTTATATAGCAACTCTTCGGATAGAGGAATTTATAAATCTACCGACGGTGGTATCAACTGGAAAAAAGTGTTGTTTGTTGATGATAAAACCGGCTGCGCAGAATTATCGATGGATATGAACAACCCACGCATACTTTATGCAGCCATGTGGGAACACGGCAGACTTCCATGGAAAGTGATTAGTGGCGGGCCTGGTAGCGGATTGTATAAATCTATCGATGGTGGAGATCATTGGGAAAAAATGGCAGAAGGACTTCCAAAAGAAATGGGGAAAATGTCTATTGCTGTTTGCCGTTCTAATTCCGAAAAAGTATACGCGTTAATTGAAAGTGATTTTGAAAAAGAAGCAGGTGGTTTGTATGTTTCTAATAATGCAGGAAAATCATGGAGCCAAGTTACCAACGACCACCGTCTTATTCAGCGTGCATGGTATTATATAGAATTATTTCCTGATCCTTTAAACGACCAAACTATTTATGTAATGAGTGCGCCAGCATTGCGTTCTACTGATGGTGGAAAAACTTGGATCAATATTCCTTCAATGCATGGCGATCATCATCATCTATGGATCAATCCTACTAATTCAAATAACATGATTATTTCGGATGATGGCGGCGCTTCTGTTAGTTTCAATAAAGGAAAATCATGGAGCACGCAAAGCAATATGCCAACAGGACAATTTTATCGGATTAATGTTGACAATCAATTTCCCTATAGAATTTATGGCGGACAGCAAGACAATACCTCTGTTAGTATTGCTAGCAGAGAGTTGAATAGTAGTGGCATTGGCAGTTCTAGTTGGACTAGTTCTGCCGGAGGTGAAAGTGCTTTCTTAGCATTTAATCCAGATGATCCAAGGTATGTAATGGGCGGAAGTTATCAAGGAACTATTGAAGTGCTCGATACAAAAACAAGAGCAACTTTCAACAATATGCCAGCGCCTATTCAGTACCTAAGCATGGATGCAAAAGATATGAAGTATCGCTACAACTGGAACGCACCAATCATTTGGAGCAAACATGAGCCTGGTACTTTTTATCATGGAAGTCAGCTCTTGCTTAAAACAACCGACATGGGTAAAACATGGACTGAAGCATCTCCCGATCTTACCAGAAACGAAAAAGATAAACAAGGAAAGCCAGGCGTGCCATTTACCAATGAAGCAGTTGGCGCAGAAAATTATGGAACATTGAGTTATGTAATTGAATCTCCTAATGAAAAAGGAGTGATCTATACTGGTAGTGATGATGGAGTTGTATCTGTTACAAGAGATGGTGGAAAAACATGGAAGAATATTACTCCTGCTGGATTACAGGAGTGTTTAATAAATGCAATTGATGTTTCTCCTTTTGATAATGCCACTGCCTATATTGCCACTACTCGTTACAAGTTCAACGACTTTAAACCGGGCTTGTATAAAACAACAGATTATGGAAAAACATGGACCAAGATAGATAACGGTATTCCTGATGCAGCATTTACAAGAGTTATAAGAGAAGATGATAAAAGAAAAGATTTATTATTT
>JAYVRC010000112.1:0-2676 GCA_043776615.1 Sphingobacteriia bacterium | reverse complement strand
GTTAGGCACTATAACTTTTGATATTCAAAAAGATAAACCTGAAAAATTTAAAAGCAAGACCTTAAAGTCTGAAACAACTGGTGATAAAAAATTTACCAGAACCAAAAAACTAATGCAAAACACCTTTACGCATTATAATTATTATTTTAATGCCAACAACAGGGTTAACCAGGTTTTGGAAAGAGCAAGAATGGCGAATAAAGATGATTACACCAAATTGCTTCCATTTTACGGTTATACATTTTCGGCAACTACCGCTCAAAAATCTGAACTGGATTCTGCTATTTATAAAGCGACTGCAGGCATTTTATTACATGATCTGCGGAATGATTGGGTTGATAATTTATACCTCATAATTGGTAAAGCATACTTTTTTAAACAGGAATTTGATTCAGCATCTACTACTTTTCAGTTTATAAATTATAATCTTTTTCCGCGTAAAAAAAAGAATGATACACAATTAATAGTCGGCACCAAGTCCAATGCAGGTGGTAATACAATAAGCATAGCCAGTAAAGAAACATCAACGTTGCTAAATAAAGCATTCACAGTGCCGCCCAGCCGCAACGATGCTTTAATATGGCAGATAAGAACGTTGATTGAAATGCAGGAGTATTCTGAATCAGCAGGATTAATAAATACGCTGCAACACGATCAGAATTTTCCTGCAAGGTTAAAACCTGAGCTTGAAGAAATGAACGCATACTGGTTTTACAAACAAAAAATGTATGATAGCTCCGCTACTCATTTGGTAAAAGCATTAGCTGCCGCAGAAGATAAAGATGATAAAGCCCGTTGGGAATTTTTACTTGCACAATTGTATGAAAATTCAGGGCAGCCTTCTAAAGCATCAAATTATTATAGCAAAGCGATCAAACACACTACAGATCCTCTGATGGATATTTATGCCAATCTTAATAATGCAAAAATGTACACTACGGATGGTGGTAAATCTTTTGATAACAGCATAAATAATCTTTTAAAAATGGCTAAACGTGATAAGTATTCATCTTATCGCGATATAGTTTTTTACTCTGCAGGTGAACTGGCTTTAGAAAAAAAAGATACTCTTACAGCAGAAACATTTTTTAGAAGAAGCCTTTTAAATAACATTTTAAATGCTGAATACAAGAACAGAGCATATCTGCAATTAGCTGATATAGCATTTTATAAAAAAAATTACAAATTGGCGTATGCCATGTATGATAGTTTAAATCTTACTGATAATGTTTTAGTGGAACGAGCAGCAGAAATCAGCGATCTTAAAAAGGCATTATCTAAAATAGTTGAAAGAAAAAATATTATTGAAAGAGAAGATAGTTTACAACATATTGCATTATTACATGAAAGTGAAAGAATGGCTTATGTGCAACAAGTACTAAAAAATATCCGTAAACAAAATGGACTGAAAGATGAAGCTATCAATAATTTATCATCATCAAATATTTTTAATACAAACAGAAATGAATCGGCTGATATTTTCTCACAAAATGATACTAAAGGAGAGTGGTATTTTTATAATCCATCTGTAAAAGCAAAAGGATACAGTGAGTTTGTAAGCCGCTGGGGGCAACGATCTAATACAGATAACTGGAGACGCAAAGCTGCTGTACAAATTAATATTACTTCGCTTTCTGCAATAAATGACAACAACATAGCTATTGTAAAAAATAACGCATCACAAACGGGAAATTTTAATAACAGTTTTAGTTATGATGCAATGATTAGTAACTTACCAACTACACCCGAAAAACTAATTGCCTCTAATGATCTTATTGCCGCCGCTTTATTTGAGCTTGGAAAATTATATCAAAACTCTTTAGAAAATTATCCAATGGCAATAGATACTTACGAAACATCTTTACAACGATTTCCTGCAAGGCTATATGCGGGAGAGCTTTATTTCAATTTACTGTATTGCTATCAAAAAACAGGGAACACTGCAAAAGCTACTTATTATAAAAATCTTCTTTCCTCTCAATTTAACAATAGCAAATATGCACAGCTAATTCTTAATCCTAATACAGCAATGCAGGGAGCAATAGATCCAGTAATAACTAAAAAATATGAAAATATTTATACTCTATACATAGAAGGAAATTTTGAAAAAGCAGAGAAAGAGAAAAAGATTGCAGACAGTATGTATTCAAATAATTATTGGAGTCCGCAATTACTTTACATCGAATCAGTATATTATATTAAACAACGCAAGGATAGTACTGCATTAAATACATTACAAAATATATTAACCCTTTATCCAAACTCAATATTGAAGGATAAAGCAACTACAATGATAAGCGTGTTGACAAGAAGAAAAGAGATTGAAGATTATCTTACTAATTTAAATATCAGCAGAAGTAAAGAAGATTCATTGATTGCTATAAATGACAAATTTAGCGCACAAAATAAACCCCTTTCAGAAGTGAAAAAGCCAGTAACAAAGGGTGCTGATACTTTCCGTGTTGTTATTGTTCAGCCAAAAATTGTTACACCTAAGCCAATAGTAAGTGGTTCTTTTTCTTTTATAGAAACTGTACCACATAATGTTATAATGATATTGAATAAAGTAGATCCTGTTTATGTTAGTGAAGCAAGAAATGCTTTCATCAGGTATAACCGTGAAAAGTTTAACAGCCAGAATATTGAGATAAAAAAAGATGCAATAGATATCGACAG
>JAYVRC010000111.1:0-2677 GCA_043776615.1 Sphingobacteriia bacterium | reverse complement strand
CTATCTTCATCATAATGCCATTTTATGGGATAGATATCATAAAGGATTTATTACAACTGAAGATTTAAAATGGAAAAGGATGCAGCGCACATTACTTGATTTTAAAATTGGTAATGATGACCTGTCGAAAGAAATGAGCAACAAATTTTTAGAAATATTGCCAACAAAAAAGATTTTGTTTGAGCATACAACAGAAATTTTAGATTATCTGTTATATAAAAAATACAAGCTGCATCTTATAACTAATGGTTTTGAGAAAACGCAATGGAGCAAGCTTAATAATTCCAACATTGCGGGATATTTTACGCATGTCATAACTTCAGAAATATCAAATTGTATCAAGCCTTCAAAAGCAATATTTGAATATGCATTAAATAAATCGGGTGCATTGTTGGCGGAAAGTGTAATGATTGGCGATAATCTGGATGCGGATATACAAGGCGCTACTAATGCAGGAATGGATAGCATTTTTGTAAATCATATAAATACTGATGCAGAAAATTCTGCTACATACACCATTTATCATTTAAAAGAACTTGAAAGTATTTTATAAAACAAGAAACGTTGAAGATTTTTAAAACCTTCAACGTTTAGCATCAACATTTTTGATCGAAAATTAAAGCTTAGCTGTAGTATTTTTTTTGTCCTTACAGCAAGCACCACCTTTTTTGCAGGATTTTTTTCCTTTATCAGTTTGCTTGCTATCCTGTGCAAAACTAATTCCGCTAAACAATAAAGTTGCTGTAGCTAACATCACAATTTTTTTCATAACTATTTATTTTAATTGATACAAATATATTGCATTGCTCATTAACTGTAAATGATAATAGTTATTGTTTAATATGATCTAAATTAATGCTAATACCGTTACTCCGCCTTTTACAACCTCATTTAGTTACACATTAACAATCGAACCAACAGGTAAAAGAACATCTACACGGCTGCCGAATTTAATAAAACCCATTTCAGTTCCTTGCGTAACTTGTTCTCCTACTTTTAAATAGTTTACAATTCGCTTTGCCACTGCGCCAGCAATTTGCTTAACTAAAATAATTGATCTGTCATTTTTAATTACCACAGAATGCCTTTCATTTTCTGTTGAAGATTTTGGGTTCCATGCAACTAAATATTTTCCTTTATGATATTGGCTGTAAACAACTTCGCCATTCATGGGAATTCTGTTTATATGTACATTAGCAGGGCTCATAAAAATAGATACCTGCAAGCATTTTTCATTAAAATATTCTATATCAAAAATTTCTTCTATTACTACCACTTTGCCATCAGCCGGACAAATAATTTGATCATTATGTATAGTCCAATCCCTATCAGGAGATCTGAAAAAAGAAATAATAAATAAGAAAAGAGAGATGCTGAAAACTAAAAGCAGCCAGCAAATAACGGGTAATAAATCAAAGAGATAATAAAAAATTATCAGATTAAAAATGGATAGTAATAAGGCAGTTATAACAATGGTGGCATATCCTTCTTTATGGATCTTCATTTATTAAATATTGAACCGCAAATATAATTGACTACCTGAACAGAATACTTTTTTTATCTTATAAAAAAATAATCATACAGCCACACAAAGGGTGTAGCAATTAATAAAGAATCGAATCTATCTAAAAAGCCTCCATGCCCCGGCATTATGGATCCACTATCTTTTACGTTTGCCATTCTTTTAAGTTTACTTTCCAGCAGATCTCCCAATGTTCCAAAAAAGGCACAAATTGCTGCAATCATTATCCAATCAATAATTGTGTAAACTTTACTGTACCATCCAATAATAGAAATTATTAAAACACAAAGAATTGCTCCTCCAATTGTTCCTTCCCAGGTTTTTTTTGGTGATATTTTAGATAATGGTGTTTTACCAATAAATGAACCTACTAAGTAAGCCATTGTATCATTTATCCATATTGAAAAAACAATTCCACAGGGGATGATCTTTAAAAAATTATCTCCTACATCTTTTATTGAATGCAATCTGATATCGATCATTAAAATAACAGGTAATGTTATATAAAGCAACCCTGGTGCTGCATACAATCCCCAACCTGAAGATTTTATTTTTTTTAATAATTGTAAAAACTCAATCCAACAACCAACATTAATAATTATAAAAAGTATTATAAATGCAATACCATTCCATAATAAACCCGTTAGCATTACTGCTGCAAAAATAATTGCTGTTAATGTTCTTGTTTTAAAAGTTTGCAGATCAAACGCCATCAATAATTATTAGATGTTGAGTTATGCAGGTCATCCTCATCATTAATTATAGGTTGCTCTGCATATTGGCTTAAGTAAATTTGTGAAGATGTTCTAAAGCGTTTAAATAAAAATATAAGCAATACTATCGCTAAAGCACCTGCCCACAAAGGAAAGCCTGCCTCCAGATCTTTTTTATCTTTTACTCCGGCTATCGTGGTTATGTATAATGCTATTACCTGTACGCCATTAAAAAGAAAATGTAATAATATATTCAGCCATAAATTTCTGCTGTAATAAAAAATGAATCCCAAAATTAAACCCAGTGAAAAACGAACAAGAAATCCATAATATGAGAGATGTACCAGGCTAAAAATTACACTGGTTAAAATAATTGCAGCCCACGGACCTTTAAACCATCTTGTTAAAATATTTTGTAATCCTCCTCTAAAAAAAGTTTCTT
>JAYVRC010000110.1:0-2689 GCA_043776615.1 Sphingobacteriia bacterium | reverse complement strand
GGAATGTCAAACCCATTTGATAAAAACCCTGTAGAGTTACATATATTCTCTTCTAAAAAGAATGACGCACTTATTGAATTATTAACATTTATAGCTTATTACCACAACAATACAAGTAGAATTGATATTAATCATACAATCAATTTTGGAAAGCCATGGCAAAATAACTCAACATGCAAATACGGTTTTATATCATTACCTTATTTAGATGGACCAGAATTGGAAACCCTATTTTTCAATAATCGGTTAGTTAAATTTTATTGGTTAATTCCTGTTACAAAAGCGGAAGTAATTTTTCATTCGAAATTTGGTACGGAAGCTTTGGAAGAAACTTTTGCTAATCTTAAAATTAACTATTTAGATGAAAATAGAAAAAGTCTTGTCTAATTAATATAACCCGCTGGCGGAGTTGATTTTTTAAAATTGGGGACAAAAGATGGAGTGCAGTTCTCTTAGTTAGTGACATAACTTGTAGCTAGTTAGTGTTCTTCGCTTCGTTCTTTGCCAATGTTATTTTCACCAACATTGTATTAAGTAAGTTCTTTGAAGAATACCTAACTGTTGAACATGTTTTTTAAAGTTCAATCACTAATTAGACAATGTGGTGGAAACACCAATCAGGTACAAAAAAGGGGAATAAAAACTGCATGGAAGAAGTTGTTTTGTAATTATCATTAATTAGATGTTATATTAATCACATCAGTATTATTAATATACTTAACCTTGCCTAATATTTTACTTTCAGGTACTAAACCCAATACCCTTGAATCCATTGCATCAGAAAAACTATCTCCAATACAAAAATAACAGGGCTCTTTAATACTCAAATATTCATTAGGAAATTTTAAAAAATTACTAACTAACATTTTATCATTTTCAATAATCGTATCGCCAATTTTTGGAATAAATATTGGGCCAAAGTAGTAATGATTAAATTTTTTAGAAGTACTCACTTTTAATATTTGCGGATAGATATAACTTGAATCAAAACCCAATAAATAAATTGAATCAACTAACTTACTTGAAGCTATTTCATCAAATTGATTTTTCGTAATAGCGACCATCCCATAGTTATCTGAATACTTTTTAAAATTGTAATTCGCTAACTTGGAAAAATCATTAGCCCTTTTTGAGTACACCGTATAAACCATTTTACTACTCTTGGGGAGATGATATTCCTTATTATTAACTAAAATTACTCCCTTAATAATTTCTACTCTTTCGCCTGGCATTCCAACAACTCTTAAACAAGATGGTTTATTACTAGTTGGGTTGTTAAACGCAATAATATCATTTCGACTTATCTTCTCTGTCTTTGAATAACTTACAGTTGCTCCCACATTAATAGTTCCTTCCATACTATTATCAACAATTAAAAACTTACCACTGCCTCTATCTCCACACGATGTAACAACAATTACTATCAATATAATTAAATACTTTCTCATTTGTTAAGTTATTGAGGTGGTCCTATGATCTGCTTCCATCGAGTATCTTCTGGATGGTCGCTTACGTTTGTAGATGATGGGGAAGGGTCTTTTACCTTATATTGTTTATTATTATTCTCAAACAAATATAATAGTGCTCCAATTGTCTTCATTTTTAATTGTTCTATCCGCTTCTCTTTTATTTTATCATTATTATTAGTAGGAGCGGAATTCATAAATGTAAATTGGATAGTTAATGTAACGGGGTTACTCTTAGCAGCTCCAATTATCGGAGCAAGGGAAGGTGCTTTCTTTGCAAGCTCTATCAATCCTTTTTCCACAAGCATTTTACCGACCTCTGTAGCAACTCCTAATCCGTCTCCCTCTAGTGTACTTGCTACAATAGAAGATGGTCCAGATATTTTATCTAACACTTTAGGTAACTTACCTGTCATTTCTCTTACCTTACTTGCATATTCTATAACAGTAGTTGCTGACTTTACAGAACTTTTTATGTCGTCAATTTTTTCTTTATTACCTAAAAGAGTATAATTAAAATCATATGTTGCTGTATATGAATCTGTAACAACATTCGGATTAAAATCTGGTGTGGTGTTTGTTGACGTTCCTATACAAATAGTAAACTCTCTAACTGTGTTTTCAATAATTTCTCTTTTTTCATTCACAGTTAATTCGCCCATAGTTCCCCATTCTAAAACACTTGGTGGTTCTTTAGGGTTTTTTAGTTCTTCTAAATTAAGCCTATCCATAATTCCATTAATAGCATTTTGATGTGCAGTCATTTCATTTACCAAGCTTATCGCTGATTGGGTTTGTGCCACTGGTTTAGCTTTACTAACAGAGCTAGAAATTACAATTTTTTCTTCTAACCCGTCTAAATCAGTTGCTATTATAGGTTTGTTGCCTGCAAACTGATAAGGTGTGTACCATGGATATTGTTTACTCAACGGGTCAACACTCAAAAATCTACCCAACCTATTATCGCTAATCCGCATCCCATAATCCTGCCCACCTTCACTAATATCCTTATCATTCTCCTTCCCATTAAACCCATACCTATACGCAATTGTAGCAGCAAATTTCCTTTCAGGCATTGCCATCCCGAACGGATAAACTTCAAAGAGCTCTTGCTAAAATACTATTTATATAAAGTATAATTTAAAATTACACATATTATTTGTACCTTAGTGAAAAATTAATCACTATGGGCAGATCGGTATTAAAGGTTACATCTTTTACGC
>JAYVRC010000109.1:0-10509 GCA_043776615.1 Sphingobacteriia bacterium | reverse complement strand
ATACTTTTTATGCCAAAAATTGTAAACTTCCCTCTTTCGGCAATACAAGTGTTCAATTAACAGAAGGAAAATTTAGTAGGTTTAATCACCAATCAATTGACTTGAATTTATTCAATGCGATGTATCAGATTGATAAAAAACAAACTATTACTGGTGGACTTAGAATAAGAAGTTATAATCACCTTAATGCAAACGATTTTGAAGCGAATGATTCTACAAATAGTTTGAAAAAATTTTTTATTAATAATAGAACAACTCCATTTTTACAAGGATTTGTAACACAGTCAGCTTGGTTAGAAGGAAACTTAAATTACAGTAGGGTTATTCATGAATCGCTTAACGGCCGGTTGAGCGGTGGTATTACTTTGCAAATATTAAAAAATATTTCAGGTGCTTACACAAGAATTAATAAATTTAGTTTTTTAGAAAATAAAAGCGCAACTGATACCAGTTATACTTTTACAGGAGGTGCTGCCACTTTTGCATACTCTGCTAATTACGATGTATTGAGTGATAACATATCAACACAAGGCAATATCAAAGAAATAGTCAAAGCTTCTCCTAGTAGCCTTGGAATTAGCTTGGGTATAGAGTATATTTCATTTAATAAAAATGCATCGGTAGGAGAAAACGAACCCAAACCCTACGATTGGAAACTAGGACTGAGCATTATGGATATTGGGACTAGCAAGTACAATACAAGTATTTATACCGGTCAGTTTAGTGATCCAAACAAATTAATTACAAATGGAGAAGTCAGCAGAAAGTTTACTACTATTAATTCAGCAAAAGAATTTAAAGATTCATTAGCTACTTTTTTTAATACTGTTACTCCGTTGGCTAATAGTTTTTCAATTAACAGTCCAACAAGAATGATCATTAATATTGACAGAGCATTTGGGAATCACTTCTTTGCCAACTTTCAGCTAAGTATGAATTTTAGAAGCGCGGCTAATTTGAGCAAATTAAATACAAGAGAGTTGAATTTGCTGACTGTTACGCCTAGATGGGAAACCAATTTATTGGGCTTTTATTTACCTCTACAATACAACACCCAAGGTCAGTTTTGGATAGGTGCTGCAATAAAAGCAGGACCATTAGTTGCAGGCATTCATAGTTTGGGAATTCTGAGGAAAGACCCATTGCTAAACGGAGGTGGATATATTATGATAAGCATTCATCCATTCCAGAAGAAAACTTACTCAACCAGATTGGATTGCCAACAATAAAATTATTCTCCGCTTTGGATATTTCCGGCTTGCTTGCCTTTTTTTCCATCAACAATATCAAATGTTACTTTCTGTCCTTCTTTAAGAGATTTGAAACCTCCCATATTGATTGCTGAAAAGTGTGCGAATAAATCTTCACCACCATCATCTGGTTTAATAAAACCAAATCCTTTTGCATCATTGAACCATTTTACAGTACCGGTAGGCATAACTTTACTATTTAAGTTATAAATATACTGATTTTTTTTCTTTTGTAGTAAAAAAGGCGAGAATCTATAGCAAAGAATAAATACTTAATACCCAACAAGAAAAATAAATGAGCTTTTAGGATTATTTAAAGGTCAAACCTAAAATGCTTTATATTGATGCAATTGTTGCGAGACTTAATTACTTAATATCATTGTTTGAAAGGCAAATGCACTATCAAGATGCATTTTTAGAATTGGTAATTTTAAATTTACCCATATACTGATTTCTTTATCAACTGCACCTTTAGCAATGTTCTTATATTTTTTAATATCAGCCTTATTGTCTTCAACTATTTTATTTATGTACGCCTTATCAAATTCAACTCCTTCTTTGTTTATTAAATCTGAATAAAACGCTTGAGCCTCTGGAGATAATGATGCTGGAAGTGTAATTTGTTTTTTACCCGCTATTAATTGCAATTCTTTTAAAATAAAAACATTGTCTTTCACTATTTGCATACCTAAGTTTTTTACTTGTGGTATATTTCCTTTTAGCTGTGCAAGTTGCCCCAGTTGAATTTGCTCTAAATTATTTTTAGCAGCAGTAGCGATAAACGATTTATCTAATTCAATTGAACTTTCTACAGGTGCATCATTTTCTTCATTGCTCAAAGATTTATCATTACTAGATGTAGTATTCTCATTACATGCACTTGTAAAACATACTAAAAAAAACAAGGAAACAACTGCAATACAAGTAAACCGATTTTTATGACGATATATAATTTTCATAGCATATTTGAATAACAACAAACCAATCAAATTTTGATTGGTTTGTTGAGTTAAAATTAATTTATTAAATCTTCAACTACTGACTTAGCGTTATTTATTATTGATTATGTCTATAATTACAGACCTATTATAAAAACGCTCTTCAGGGAAATTATTTTCAAAAGGTGCCATGTTAGTATCTTCTCCAAAACCGTATGATTCAAATTTAATACCTTTTTTACCAGCATTGTTTAAAGCTTTTAATAAAATTTTCTGGGCATCTGCAGCACGGCCCTGAGATAATTTCATGTTATAAGCTTCATCACCAATGATGTCTGTATGTCCATGTATAATAACAGTTCCATAATCTGGCACCAACGGTGCAACTATATCTGTAAGGAATTTTTCATAAGAGTCAATCGTTGTTGATTTATTAAAATCAAATAAAATACTGTAACGTAAACCTACTTGAGTTGGATCATCCATTTTCATAAGGCTCACAGAACTTTCCTTGGTAATGGTATTACCAGTTTTGGTTTTTCCCGTCATTAAAATCTTATAATTACCCTGGGTATTATTGCCTAGTATTGTCCTGCCAGCAACAGAAGCACGGTCTGATGTATATGGTCCAAAATGTTGAGCAGTTCCATTTTCATCTGTAATATCTACAGCCCATCCATTAAGCAATTCATTGGCGCCTTCCACATTAAATATTACATGGCTATCCATTGGATCTCTTTGTATATCTCTAATTTGAACAGGACGTAAAAAAGGAGAAGCACTTCCACCTACTTGAAGCAGTAATTCTGGAGATCCACTCGTAATATCTACCCTACGATCGCCCTGACGTAATAAATCTAACTCTTTGGTTCCACCGGGTTGTTCAGAAGGTATTACAGGTTTATCTCTTCCTTCAGTAGTAATTCTAGCACCATCAATACCATATGTATTTACTAAGTACGATTTAATATTGTCTGCCATTAACTTACCGTCTACCGGATTTTTATCAGAAGCACCGGTTAATGTAATATTACTTTGAGGATTAGCACGTAAGCGGTCTCCAGTAATATTTAATATATTATGATACACAGCCATCTGTCTAGCAGAACGGCCTGTATTCAAATTATCTGGTTGAGTTTCTTGTAATTGTTCTTCTTTAAAAGAGGTAGCCTGAGACTTGCTTAACATAACATATCTGTTAGGTATTTCAGATGAACCCATATCAAAAAATACGGAGTTACGCAAAGGAAAAGTTTCTTTTACTTGACGCTGTAATGGAACAACTTTAGGAGCACGAACTGAGAAGATTACATCTTTTTCTGGTGCTGGAGTTATGATTGTTACAGGAGCAACTGCTTCAGGAGTTACTTGAGGAGTTGGTTTAGCTACTAACTTTTTACCTGTGCCAAATTTTAAAGCAACACCGGTACGAATAGTATACACATTCCATGATTCAATACTACGAGGTGCTTGAATCAAATCTGTTTGAAAAGAAGCAAAAGGTGAAATGGTCATTTGAGTTTCACTGGCTCTATTAGAAACTGGAAAATCAAATCCTAAACCTACCTGAGCTTCAACTACTGTTTTACGAATATCACTCCAATCATCTCTTACATCTACTTGTTTTGCTTGTTGGTATAAAAATGATTTTGAAACATTGATCCCAATTGTTGGTCCTGCAAATACATAAAATGCATTTGAAAAAGGAGCAATTCTAATACTAGGTTCTATAACAAAATAACTAAGATTGGTAGATAAATCTGCTGGGCAATTACAAGGTGCAATTACCTGGTCAAATTTTCCACCTCTATTATCGTAAGCCAGATTAAGCATCCAACCTAATACTTTATTAGGGCGATATTCCATTAACAATGAACCATAGGGCTTAACTCCATCACCTTTATGAAAAGCGGTAGGTACACTTAAACTTGGGGTTAATGTTTGAGTAGTACCTACATATTTATTGAAATTTGCGGCACCAGATATTCCAAACCACCACTTAGGTTGAACGCGTTGCGTGGTTTGTGCTTGAACGGATATTCCTACTATCATCAACAATAGATAGAGGAATAAAGATGTTGGTTTTGGTGTTAGATTTTGTAACATAAAAAGCTATTTAAAAGATGAAAGTTTTTTAAAATGAGTCACGTCGAATAACGTGACTCATTTTGATATATTGATTAGTTAGGAATATTGATGGTAGTATTTACCATAGTAACAGATGCTACTAATGAGATTGCTCTACCGTTTAATACTGTTTGTGCTGCAACTCCAGCTGTAGAGAATGTAACACCCGATGTAGCAATAATGTTTCCTGTCATAACTCCTCCACCTGCACCATTAATAGTGGCAGCACTTCCAACGTACCAGTACACATTTTTAGCAAGCGCTCCATTGATCAATTTAACACTTCTTGCTCCTGCAGGTCCTGCAATACCAACTGTTAAGCCAGCTGCTGTTTGGAAGAACCATTGCGCATTAGGATCACCCTTTGCATCCAAAGTAAGATCACTATTAGAAATATTAAAAGTACCACTTGCAGATTTGTATATACCTGGGGCAAGTGTTAATCCGCCTAGTTCTCCGGCACCTGGATCAATACCTCCTGGTTTAGAAGCAGGGGATATTGCGTTATAGGCAGCATTTGCATCATTTAGAGCAATTTGTGCTGTATTAGCTTTAACAGCTGTTCCAGGAAATGGTGGGGCTGTAAAAATTCCACCAGTTACAAGTCCGATATTGCTCCCTGTTTCTGTATACACATCTCCAGTTAATCCATCATGAAACCCAGTTACTTTAGTAGAAACTGCAGTTGTACCGATACCGCCATTATTAATTACTGTATTAATTCCCTGATTGGTTATTCCAGCAGTTCCGCCAAAAGCTCCAAAGAAAGCAGCTGATTTAAGAATATCAGGAGGAGGTGGAGGAATACTAGCAACAGTTGTAAAACTCCATGTATAATCAGCCGCCAATGAATTACCTGTAGGATCTTTTGCACCTGTTGTAATTGTAGCTGTATAAACAGTATTTGCAGAAAAATTAGCAGATGGTGTAAACGTTGCAGTTGTACCAGAATAGGTTACTACACCAGCAATAGGATTAACACCTTGTTTTAACAAGAAGGTCAATACATTGATGGTAGAAGGATCCATTGCCTTACTAAAATTAGCAGTGATAATTTTATTGATGATTACACCTGTTTCATTAGGTGAAGGATCAGTAGAAGTTACCGTAGGAACTGTACTTGTAGTAAAGGTCCATGTATAATCTGCAGCTAAAGCATTACCAGATGGATCTTTAGCACCTGTTGTAATAGTAGCTGTATACAATCTATTTGGTGTAAGAGCAACATTAGGAGCAAAACTTGCAGTTAATGCAGTATAACTCACTTTACCAAGAATAGTTGTTGCTCCGTCTTTCAACAAGAAAGTAGTTGTATTGATCGTGTTAGGATCCATTGCTTTATTGAAATTAGCGGTAATAATTTTATTCAACACCACATTAGTAGCGCCTGGTGAAGGATCTGTTGAAGTAACAACTGGAGCAGCATTGGTTGAAAATGCCCAGTTATAATCTGCACCCATTGAATTACCGCTAAGGTCTTTTACACTTCCAAGAATCGTAGCTGTATAAGCTGTATTTACTTCTAATGGTAAAGTTGGTTTGAAAGAAATTGTTGTTCCTGAATAAGTGTAAACACCGTCTAATACAGTTGCTCCTTTCTTAACTTGGAAAGTATTTTTATTAAGTGTTGCTGGATTCATTGCAGTACTGAAACTTGCAGTGATTGTTTTATTAAATGGAACATTCAGATCTCCATTTGCAGGATCAGTAGCAACAACTACTGGAGCACTACCTGTGGTAAAATTCCATACATAATCTGCAGGTAAAGAATTACCAGCTGAATCTTTTGCACCAGTTGTAATTGTAACAGTATATACTGTATTGTTTGTAAGCATACCTAATGGTGTTAGTGATGCTGTTGTTCCATTAAAACTATAGGTACCAGGAATATTTGTTGATCCCTGCTTTAATGTATAAGTAAGTACATTAAGAGTAGCATTATTCATCTTCTTGTTGAATGTTGCCGAAATAACTTTATTCAATGATATATTTAAATCGCCATTAGCTGGATCTGTTGATACAACTGCAGGAATACCTCCAGTTGAAAAACTCCAAGTATAATTGGTTGCAACTGCATTACCAGCAACATCTTTTGCACCAGTAGTTACTGTTCCAGTATAAACTGTATTTGGAGTAAGCGGTGAAGTTGGTGTAAATACAATAGTTGATCCACTATAAGTTACAGCACCAGGTACCAATGTGTTTCCTTGTTTAACAAAATAATTCGCAGCTACCATTGTAGTAGCATCCATCGGTGTACTGAAAGTTGCTGAAATTACTTTCGATAATGGTACTTCAGTTGCAGCATTTGCTGGATCGGTTGAAACAACAACTGGTGTATTACCTGTATTAAATGTCCAAACAAAATCTGCAACCATCGCATTTTTTGCAGGATCTTTTACGCCTGTTGTAATTGTTCCTGTATAAACAGTATTAGCTAATAATGGCGATGCTGGAGTAAAAACTGCAGTAACACCTGAATAACTAACAGTTCCTAAAACAAAATTACTTCCCTGTTTTAATTGAATGGTTGAAGTATTTATAGAATTAGGATCCATGGCTTCATTAAAAACAACGGAAATTTTCTTGTTGGTTACAACATTAATAGCACCTGCAGCAGGATCTGTAGAAACCACTGTAGGACAAATACCAACTTTACCTGTTTCTTCAACTACCTTTTTACATCCAAAAACAAAAAGGGATAATAATATCATTATTAGCCCGCTTGTTTTAAAAATTTTTGATAGAAGTCCTTTTTGAATCTGGAATGTGAAACTTTTTCCAGCAGAAGTAAAATAATTTTTCATAAACACTTATTTAAATAATAGTAATGTTCAAAGTTCGATCCATTGAGAATCTAAAACATTACACATTCATCTAAATAACTTACATGAATCACGTTTTTGGTGATTATATTTTCAAAAAACCATTAAGAGAAGATTATTGATATTGAAATTTGATCTGTGGATGCAAACTTATGCAAGGAAAAAAATAATAATAGCTTGGATTATAAATCAGCAGATTGTAAATTTTCTAAATCAATCAAATCTTTATTTCTACCTACAGCTTTTTTTGGCTTCAATTAATTGTTCGTTCTAAAAGATACAATAATCGTTGCTTCTTTATTGATTCGATTTCGGAACGCTTGTGCTTCTTTTCTTTTTATTATTGTCGATGATTGCTCCCGTTCCTGCACCTACCCCTGCACCGATTAAGCCTCCTACTATGGCACCTTCACCGTGTTTTTTATCAATGATTGCTCCAGCAATAGCTCCAGCACCTGCCCCAATTACAGCACCTTTTGCTGCACTACTCCAACCTTTTTTCTTTGGCGTAGAAGCGGGTTCTGATGTTTGATTTGAAGCAGCACCATATTCGACTGTAGTTGTTCTTGCTCTTTTCGTTGCAATTTCTACTGCTTTCATTGAATCAATGATCTTTTGTTTTGCTACCACACCATTCAATGAATCAATGGTTTTTTGTTTTTTCGCAGATTCCAAATCTTGTTGTTGAGTATTATTACAAGCCGCAAAAATGCAGGTAATCATAAAGGCATAAATTAACTTTTTCATGGTTTCAATATTTTAAGATTAGTATTAATAAATATCGTGCCAATCTACATTGGTCGTATACAAGTTTTACTTTTCAGTTTTTTTCGATTGCTTTTAAACTGTATTTGCTAAAAATAGTGATTTTTTATTTAAGTTGAGATTTAACTCCAACAATTGATGAATGTTTTTGTAGACAAAATACAACTACATTTTAACCAATTTTGGAAAAATTTGAGGCTTCTATTTAGGCGTTTTAGCCATTTTAAGCTGGTTTTCTGGTGATAGGGGCGGAAACTCGTAAGATTGAGTTTCTTCCCATTACCCTCTTAAAAAATATTAAAAAATTTATTTCCCTTTATTGTGGAGGAAAGAAGAAAAAGCGTGCCTTCTTTATTTTGTAATTAATAAAAGTTATTAACTCATAACAGCAAAACTATTATTTTTATCATTCAATCAATGCTATATGAAAAAAGCTTTAGTATTATTCCTGTCGGCCTTCTGTTTGATGGCCGCAACTGTTTTATATGCTCAGACACCTGTTAATATAACTGGCACATGGAATATAATTGTGGAAAGTCCCTTGGGCAACGGCACGCCGGTTTTTGAATTAAAACATATATCAGATACCAGTTTTATCGGCACCTACCGGGGACAGTTAGGCGAAACAGATGTGAAAGGTACTATTAAAGGAAATAAAATTTATCTCTCGTTTGATGCTAGCGGCAACCTGATAGAATATGATGGAGTAGTTGACGGCGATACTATGAAAGGAAAATTAAAACTCGGAAATATGGGAGAAGGAATTTTTACAGGAACAAGAAAAAAATAATGTCATCAGGAATATTCAAGTAAGCATATTTTGTTTTGATATAAGATTTAACTCCAACCATTGATGAATGTTTTGTTCATCCTTAGAAGACGATCAATAAACTGTAGCTCAAATTGTAGAAACGGATTACACATTAGGTATTTACTTTAAGAATCTGATTAATGTCTGTTGTAAAATGTTGTGACTTATGTTCAGCTCTTAGTCTATAACGTTTCTCGAATCCCTGAATAGCAAGCCTTACAAGCTCTTTCCCCATTGATTTATTTATACTGTCTAACGTGCTCATGAGCCTTTTATCTTTAGCTCTATCCTTCTCATCAAACAAAGATGCTTGTAAGACAGTTTCAGGCACTAAGTCCATTACCATTACTCCAACCTTGTGGTAATTATACCCATCTTTAAAAATGATATCTAGTCCTTTTAGGGCAAGTTTGATTATTTCAGGAGTTGAGTTACTAGCAACGGGGAACTGTAGTGTTACGCTTCTAAATAACTGTTTGTCTTGTGTTCTGTGTTTATTAGTATTTAAAAACACATAGAGTTTAGCAGCACAGCTATTTTGTTCCCTTAACTTCCCAGCACACAAAGCAGCATAATTGGATAGTGCTTCAATTATATCATCTTTCTTAGTAATAATTTTACCAAATGAACGGGAAGTCATAATGTTCTTTTTTGCAGGTGCTTTAAACTCCCAATCTACAGAGGGAATGCCCCTTAACTCATTCAACATTCTTTGACCTACTACAGTCATATTCTGACGAACCCAATCAACAGGTGCATTAACAAAATCTGCTGCTGTGTTAAAACCATTCTGCTTCAAGAATTTTGCATACTGTCTACCGATTCCCCAGACATCACCTATTTCGGTAAACGCTAACATTTCTTGTATTAGCTCATCATTTGCAGCCCAGTGAACCCCAACTGTTTTTCTGTTTTTCTTGGCATATCTATTAGCCATCTTTGCAAGGGTTTTTGTTGGTGCTATTCCTATTGATACTGGAATTCCTACATGCTGTTTTATCGTCTTACGAATTGTAATACCAAGCTTTAGTAAGTCGATGTAAGCAAAATCACTCATATTTAGGAATGCTTCATCTATTGAATAAACCTCTAGTTCAGGAACAAACTCAGTAAGTGTTTTCATCACTCTATGACTAAGGCTTCCATACAAGGTGTAGTTAGATGAGAAAACATGTACACTATTTTTTTCAAAAAATTCTTCCCATTGAAAGGCTGGTGCACCCATCTCAACACCCAAATCCTTAGCTTCTTCACTTCTAGCTATCACACATCCATCATTATTAGATAACACAACTATGGGTTTGCCTACTAGTTTTGGAGCAAACAGCCGCTCACAAGAAGCGTAGAAATTATTGCAGTCTACAAGTGCTATCATGTTTCAATAATGATTTTGGTGACTACCCCAAAAAACTGTACATCTATTTCTTTAGTAACAACCAATACGCTGCTTCCACCTTCCAAAACCCAACTTCTTGGTGCTTTTATAAGTCGTCTGACTTTTCTTTCTCCTTCTATGTCCACAACTACAATCTTATTATGTGTAGGCTTAATGGTTCTGTCTATTACCAGTAATGCATTTACAGGAATATGAGCAGCTTCCATACTATTGTCAGCTACACGAACATAGTACGTTGCAAGTGGGTGTGGAACTAAATAAGCTGCAAGATCTATATCCTTTTCTTCGTAGTCTTTAGCTGGTGAGGGGAAGCCCATAAAAGTAGATTCTGGAACAATAATACTAAATTATTTAGCAAAAAATTAAATATTCTTTGACTGATATTTCAGGATAAGAC
>JAYVRC010000108.1:0-2695 GCA_043776615.1 Sphingobacteriia bacterium | reverse complement strand
CTTCTTTTGTGAATTTGATAGCATTTATTAAAACATTTCGAATAATTAATGCAGTCATATTTTTATCGGCCCATACTAATTGATTGTGTAAATTAGTAATGATTGATATTTTTTTATTTTCAGCAGTATGATGCAGAATGTCAATTGTAGAAATAATGCTTTTAGATAAGTCTATTGGAGCTAAAGATGTTTCTACAGCTCCAGTTTGCGATCTTGACCAAAGTAATAAACCGTCAAGCATATCTATTACCTTTTTTAAATGTAAATTAAGATTAGTAGATACATAATCAATTTCGGTTTCTGTAAAATTTTTATAATTATCTTTATAATAATCTAAAAAACTAATAATGCTAGAGAGTGGAGCTCTCATATCATGCGATATAATCGAAAGAAATTTATCTTTTTGTGAATTTACTTTTTTTAATATTTCTTGATTAGCAATTAATTCATTGTTTTTTTGCTGAAGTATATTGCTTTTGTCTTGAATAATCTGGATACTTTTTTTGATCTTCCGAATTGCTAAATTAAAGTTATTTGTTAGCTCACCAATTTCATCTTTTCTTAATGGATTAATAAGTTTTGGATTAATATTTTCTTTGAACTGGATGGCTACTACATTTTTTACAGCGGTATTTAAGTTAATTATTGGGTTAGTGATTTGTACGGCTAAAGCATAGCTCATTGAGCCTCCTATAATAAAAGTAGCTACAATCAATCCAATAAATATCCAATTTAATTTTGAAATATCTTTTCGATAAATATCTTTAATGGTATCAATAGTAAGCTGTACTTGCAAATCGGTTTTTTTGCTTTTTTCAATATACTCACTTCTTAATCCACTATACTTTGAGTAACCAATACATCTTTCTATATTAATTACACGGTTGAAGTTTTTTATGTACGCTCCCAAAATCAATAATGTACTCGGGCTATTGCTGTATATTTTCATTGCTGCTGAAGCAATTGAGTCAAACTGATTGATTTCACTATTTTCTTTATTCAAAAAATAGTTATTTTGTTGTTGAAGCAGTTTTGTTAAAATTGCTGGACTAATTAATTTATTCAATGATAATTCATTGGCATACGATTTTAGGCTTCCAATTAAACCCATATTATTAAATCCTACTTGTTTAACTGAATCAACTATTTGTTTAAATAGCTCATCAAGTTCATGAAAATCATTGGTGATGGCTAAAATTTGTGTGTTAAGCTGTTGTTTCTTGCTTATTTCATTTTGATTGATATGCCTGATATCGTTATCAATTCTTTTTAACAATTCAATATATGTTTCTATTGATTCACTATTTCCTTTTTTGAAAAATTCTTCACTATACCTTTCATTTAATAGAAAATCTTGTTTTGCGATATTCTGTTTCTGGGCATTAATTCTAATTTGTTCTACTTTCTCAAGTATAAATTCAATTTTTTTGCTTTTATTATTTATGCGAATGGTAATGTAAATAATTAATACTGTAACAAGTAAAATAGTGAAATGCGAAATAAAAATCTTATTTCTAATACTTAAGTTCTGAAAAGGGTTTTTTGTCATTTCTTTTATAAAACAGGTTGGATTTAATGTATTTTTAGTGCACAAGATACTTAGTTTTGCAGCATGCATTATGTTTCAGTAGAAGGGTTAACCAAGAGTTATGGTATCAATCCGCTTTTTAGCAATATTTCATTCCATATTAATGAAGGCGATAAAATAGCCTTAATAGCTCGTAACGGTATTGGTAAATCAACCCTGTTAAGGATTTTAACTGGAAGAGAAACTGCTGATTCGGGTAAAAGTTGGGTTAATAAAGACGTAACTGTTGCCCTTTTTGAGCAAGATCCTCAGTTTGAAGAAGGGAAATCGGTAATTGAAAATATTTTTGAACTCAATCATCCCATCATAAATGCCATTAAAAAGTATGAAATAGCCATTGAAGAAGAGGATTTAGACGGAATTACTGAAGGCATTCAGTCGATGGACGACTTAAATGCTTGGGATTTTGAAACTAAAGTTCATCAGATTCTGGATAAATTGAATATACACCATCTTAAAAATCCGGTAAAGGATTTAAGCGGCGGTCAACGCAAAAGAGTTGCTCTAGCCAAAACATTAATTAGTATTGGATTTTCGCATCAACATACGTTATTAATGATGGATGAACCTACCAACCATCTTGATGTAGAGATGATTGAATGGCTCGAAAATTATATCAATCAAGAAAAAGTAACATTGTTATTGGTTAGTCACGATCGCTATTTTTTAGATGCAGTGTGTGATGAAATTTGGGAGCTAGAACGCGAAAATTTGTATACCTATAAAGGCGATTACGACCAATATATGGAACAGAAAGCTGCTCGTTTGGATAGTGAGCAAGCGAGTATTGATAAAGCAAAAAATACTTACAGAAAGGAACTCGAATGGATGCGTAAACAGCCCAAAGCTAGGACCACCAAAAGTAAAAGCCGGCAAGATAATTTCTATGAAGTAGAAGCAAAGGCAAAGCAAAAAATAGAAGATACACAGTTGCAATTAGAAGTGAAAATGAGTAGGCTTGGTGGAAAAATTGTAGAGATGAAAAAAGTGTATAAATCTTATGGGAGCTTACCTATTTTAAAAGGCTTTGATTACAATTTTAGTAAAGGCGAACGAATTGGAATTATTGGTAAAAATGGAGTAGGAAAATCTACTTTCCTCAATATG
>JAYVRC010000107.1:0-2697 GCA_043776615.1 Sphingobacteriia bacterium | reverse complement strand
TTGTTTTGTCTTGTACAATAGATAAAACAATAATGGGTATATCCATCGTTTGGGGATCATTCTTTAATACGGCAGCAACATCAAATCCATTCATCTCTGGCATCATTACATCAAGAATAATTAAATCAGGTCGGTTGGCACGAACCTTTGCTAGCGCTTCTTTGCCATTAGATGCCTCATCAATTAAATAACCTGCCTCGCCTAACTCTTGTTTTAATAAAGAACGGATAGAATCATCATCATCTACAACCAGTATAGTTGCATATTTCCCTTTTATGGATAATTGAGAAAACGCCACCTGCTCTTTTAATTGTTTCACCAAATCTTCTAAATGCATTGGTCTTGCTTCGGCATTGGTTGTTGTAATTGGTAAAGAAAAAGAAAATGTACTGCCATTGCCTACAGTACTTTCTAGCCAAATTTTTCCGCCATGGTGTTCTATAATTTCTTTGCAAATGGGTAAACCCAAACCTGTTCCTTTTGGTTTATCTGTAAGGGTATCGCCGCCTACTTGTTTAAATTGTTCAAAAACAGCACCATAATCTTCAGGTGCAATACCAATCCCAGTATCTGTGATGCTTACCACAATTTCTTTTTCTATTTTAGATACTTTGCATGTAACAGAACCTTTATCAGTAAACTTTACAGAGTTAGAAATAAGGTTAATGATAACTTGTATCAGTTTGTCTTTATCTCCAATAATTTCAGGAAGATTATAATCTATATTTTTTATCAATTTTAATGCCTTTTGATCAAACAAAGATGAGGTAGCGGCAATGGCTCTTTCAGCTACATCGGCCATGGAAGTTTTTTCTTGGTTCCATTCCATTTTACCTGCCTCGATTTTTGCAAGGTCAAGCACATCATTAATTAAGTTGGTAAGTCTTTCGCCTTCTGAAATTACTACATTCAAGTTTTCAGAAATTTGGTTGATGGTTTTTACAGATTTAGTATCTGTTCTTTCTATCAACGGAAATATTTTTTCATCTAAACGTTTGCGAATAATTTTTGTAAATCCCAGAACAGAAGTTAATGGTGTACGTAGTTCATGACTAACAGTTGAAAGAAAAGAGCTTTTTGCTTCATTGGCTTTTTCTGCAGCTTTACTAGCAGCTTCAGCTTCCATTTTTGCTTGTTTCACATCTTCAAAAAGCGCAGCATTATTTAATGCAACACCAACAGAAGAAGCAATGGTAGTAAGCAAGCGCAAATCATTTTCATTAAACCTATTTTCCTGTTCTGTGCTTTGTACACTAAACACACCTATAATTTCTTCTCCTACTGGAATAGGTACACCAAGATAGGAAGAGGCATCAACGCCCATTCGCTGAATGCCCATTTGTAAAGTTTGCTCCTGTAAGTCTTTATTGATAAGAAGCGGCTCTCCGCTGAGTAATATTTTTGAAGTTAAACCCTCACCAATTATTCTAGATGGCATATCTTCTCCATACTGATAAGCGAAATTGATGATTTTAGTTGTAGGGTTATATAAGGCGAGGTAAACAATATTGGCTTTAAACAAATCTTTTAATTGATCACCTACCATTTTAATAAGGTCAGCCGCATCTAATTGCGATGCAAGTGCTTTACTGATATTGTTCACTGTACTTAATTCTACTGCTCTTTGTTTTGCTTCTGCAAGCAACCGATTGGTTTCATCAAATAGTCTTGCATTTTCCAATGCTACACTCATGCTATTGGTAAGGGTGGTAAGCAATCGGAGGTCTGATTCACTAAATGCATTTTCTTCATCTACATTTTGCAAACTGATAGAACCTCTTACAATTTCACTTGAAATCATTGGAACAAACAATGCAGATTTTGGTGGCTGACCGGCTGTTACACCAGTACCACCATGCTTTTTAGAAGTTTCAATGTAATCCTTTTTAATGTTGAGCGGTTTTTTGGTTTTAATCAGAAGCTTACTGTTCCAATTAAAGGGATGGGGGGCTACATTTTGTCTTACCCCTTTTTCTTTTGCATAATGCCAATTTTCTACATTGTTTTCATAGTCAAAAGTTCGGATAACGAGAGTTTGTGAATCAGGAAAAAGTTCACATAAACGATCGCCTATCAAGTCATAAATTCCTTGCATATCTAGTTCTTTTGCAAGGCCTTCTTGAACACTATTAATTACCCCTAATTCAGCAGTTCGTTGTTCAGTTTCTTTCAGCAAACGGTTAGTTTCATCAAACAATCTTGCATTTTCTAAAGCCACGCTCATGCTGTTGGCCAATGTTTCCAACAATCGAATATCCGATTCGGAAAATGCATTTTCTTTATCTATATTTTGTAGGCTTACATAACCTTTTATCACTGTTCCTGAAAGAAGTGGCACAAACAAAAAAGATTTTGGCATTTTGGTATCGCCAATGGCTGTAATTCCATAATCCTTATTTGCATTTTCTTCAGTAGGTATATAAATAGTATGCTTTTTATCAATCAATAATTGTCTAAGCTTATTAATAGGTCGAGATTCGGCATTAATTTTTTCATCATTTTCAAAAAAATAATTAAAGTACTCAGTATTATTTTCAAGATTAAAACCAGCAATAATTACAACCTGTGCATTAAAAAGTTTTTGAACCCTGTCACCAACAAGATGATAAATACCATGCATATCCAATTCTTTTGCCAATCCATCCTGTACACTATTAATTACCGCTAATTCTGCAGTGCGCTGTTCTGTTTCTTTTA
>JAYVRC010000106.1:0-2698 GCA_043776615.1 Sphingobacteriia bacterium | reverse complement strand
AATTGAATTCAAATCGAAAAATATTTTATTCCCTCACAATGTACTGTTTATAGTACTTTCAGCAAATCGGAAGGGGCAATAGTTGGACAGTAGTGATTTTCTATATGTCTTTTCTTTTCATAAAACCCACCTCTGTTACGAATAGCATATTTCCAATAAACAGGTAATAAAAACAGAATACACCCCAAAATAGTTATCAACCATGCCAAAGGATGGTTGGATAATATACTACGCATTTCCCTTGCATAAAAATTTGACTCTTCAAATGAAGGGGAAAAGATTAATACATTGAATGGTTGTGTAATAATGATTGCCAATAGAATTATTAGTGAAAGCCTGAAAATAAATGAAGGTGTAAATGCTGATTCAGGTTTTTCTGTTCTTTCGGCTTGGCCCTTTTTTAAACTGGTTCTCTTTTCTTTAGTATGTCTTGCAATGGGCATTAAAGCTGGCGAAATAGTGTAGAGTAGTAATAGGTATAAATTTGTAATAAGCATTGCCCAAATAATGCCAACAAAAGCACTTAGCCAATTACCCCCTTCAAAAAGATGCGACATAAAGAGCGATGCACTTGCCCAGCACCCTATAAAGACAAACATTACAAATAGCCCAATTAAAGCAAAAGAGATTTGAATGCCAGCTTCACATTTTCTAATTATATAATCATCTTCCCCTGAAAAAGTACAAAAGAAAAGCCTAAGCCTGTTGATTGCTTTGTTCATCCTTGTTTATGTTTTTAATGTAATCATCAAGGTTTTCATCAATTTTCTTTTTTTCTTTCTGCTTGTATTGCTCTATGGCGTAATCAGTAAGTTCTTTTTGAATATCTGTTACTTTTATTTTTTCATAAATCATTCTTTCTGCTTCATGGTTAATGATAAGATGACGCTCTTGTCCTTCTTTGTCTTTGTAGTAATCATACCTTACTTCTATGCCACTTTCTGCTTTAATTAATTCGTCTCGGTTTTCTGCTAAATAATCATAAGGAGTTTTTGTTAGCATTAGTTTAAAGAAAACGGGTGTTAATTCAATTGCCATAAAAAGCAATGTTATAAAAAGCGAAATCCAGAAACCAGCCACTTCATCTGATATTTTTATTCTTTCAAGTAAGCCGTCTAACCCATTTGCAACCTCAACATTTTTCGATAAGGCAATATCTTTTTCAGCTAAAATTTCTTTTCTTTTTTTATCAGCTTCCTTGATTTTATCTCCATTAATTTTGTCAAATCTGTCTAATTCATCATTTATAGCATCTAATTGGTTTTTCAGAGCTTTAGAAAGTGGACCATTTCCGGCATTTATGTTTTTACCTTTCCCCATTAGATTATCTGTATAAGCTTGTTCTACAATTTTTACTCGTTCAATAAGCTTATTTCTTTCTTCACCAACCTTACCTAAATCGCCTTCTACAACCTTTAATCTCTCTTCAAAATTCGCCGTTGTCGTTTTTTCGAACTCTTTTTTAAGTTCCTGTTGTTTTGCATATAACTTATTATCAATTTCTGTTTTGAACATTCTTATTTCTACAGGTTTTGAAATTGTTATTGCAATGATAGCACCCATTAATATCCTGGGAATAGCTCCTTTAAATTCTTCCCATGTGATTTTTTCGGTACCATCACCTTTTCCCGTACTTGTAACAATGAAGCGGTCTATGTTAAAAATTATTAAGCCCCAAATAATCCCGAATACAATTGAAAGAATTGGAACTAATATTTCCTGTGTATGAAAACTTGCGATTGCATCCTTTGTCATTTGTTGAATAGCCTCTTGGTTAAGGGTTGCAAATTTTTCTTTTACGGTATCTAAAGCAGAGCCTCTTGGTGAGAATATCGTATAAAAGGCATAACCTCCGGCAAGTCCTGCCATTGCCCCTGTAGCAAATACAATTCCTCCCAAACACATATATTTTACTTGGTCGCTGTAAGTAGCCTGTTCCAATAGATATTTATCGCCTCCAGCAGCCTTCCATAAAAAACGCATTACTGCGTTTGATTTCGGGGTTATATAGTAATCTCTTTCTTTCATATAAAGTCAGTTTGGTTGTAAGATGAATGATTAATAGCTATTGTGGTTTTAGCGACATTTACTTTTGGAAGATTTAAGAAAGTGTTTTTTCTGTCAAGTTTAATAGGGGCAACAAAAGTCGTTTCCTGATTTATACCTGAAATAATCGTTTTAAAAGATTTTGCTTCTAAAGTTTTTTCAGGCTGAATATTTATGTGATAAATTTTCTTACGAAAAAATCCGTAAACAATTAAGGTAATATTATTTGTTCCAAGATTCTTTAAGTTGAAAACGACTGATTGCTTTTCTGTTGTTTTCTTGAGATTTTTAAAATTATACCAAAGTGCATTTTTAAATTTATAGGATATTATCAAATAGCTTTTGTCGAAAAGATATTTTTTTGAGTAGTCAAGCTGCAAAAGTTTTATCCCTTTTCTTCTTCTGAAAAGCATTGTCAAAAATTTGGCTATAACGGAAACTATAAATTTTAGTTTGTATGCAATAGGTTTAAAGTAGTCGGAGAAGTAGAAGGGATTCTGCATTAAGATGTGTCAATTTAAAAGATGGTTGTGAATTTGCAGAGTGGTTGCTGTGCGTCTGGGCAAAAACAAATGTGCTGCATTTGTGTGTCGGCTTGTGCGTTGGCTTTGCAGCTCTTTTGTTTTTGCGAAGCGTGGGCTTGTATTGTCAT